>NZ_BAABIL010000218.1:0-1205 GCF_039542765.1 Kineococcus glutinatus | reverse complement strand
CAGCCGGAGACCCCGCGCCCGCAGCCCCAGCCGGCGCCCGCCACCTCGCTCGAGGCGCTGTTCGTGACGCCCAAGACGGTCGAGGTCCACCTCGCCAGCGCGTACCGCAAGCTCGGGGTGTCGCGGCGCTCGGAGCTGGCCGGCGTCCTGGCGGCAACCGAGGTTGACGCGGGCACACTCGTCAACTTAGATTGACGACATGTCGCACACCCACGACGTGCTGGACAGCAGCACGAGCAGCGACCCCGCCGTCGGCCTGCGGGGGGTCGCGGCGCTGCGGCGCCTCACCGAGCAGCTCGAGGAGCTGCAGGTGCACGCCGCGCGCCGCCTGGGCTGGTCCTGGGCGGACATCGCCGCCGCCCTCGGGGTCAGCAAGCAGGCCGTCCACAAGAAGCACGCGGCGCACGCCGCCGCCGACGAGGGAGGGCACTGATGTTCGAGCGGTTCACCCACGCCGCCCGCGAGGTCGTCGTCGGCGCGCAGCAGCAGGCGCGCCGCCTCGGCCACGAGGAGATCCGGGCCGAGCACCTGCTGCTGGCCCTGGTGGCCGGCGAGGACGCCGCCACCGCGGCCCTGCGCCGCTGCGGGCTCGACGCGCAGGCGCTGGAGCAGGCCGTCGCGCGGACCGCCGGCGCCGCCGCCGCGGCGCTGGCCGCCCTCGGCATCGACCTGGCCGACGTCCGCCGCCGCGCCGAGGACGCCTTCGGCCCCGGCGCGCTGGAGCGGCCCCGCCTGCGCCGCAAGGGGTTCCTGCGCCGCCACGTCGTCAGCACCGGCGGCCACATCCCCTTCACCGACCCGGCCAAGGCGGCGCTGGAGAACGCGCTGCGCGAGGCGCTGGCGCTGCGGCACCGCGGCATCGGCACCGAGCACCTCCTGCTCGGCATGCTCGCCAGCGAGCGGACCCCCGTCGCACACCTGCTGCGCGGCCTCGGCGTCGACCCCGCGGCGGTGCGGGCGGCGGTGCTGGCCTCGGTGTCGAAGGCGGCCTGAGGGGCCGCGGCGGCACCGGCTCGGGGCGGCGGCGCGGACCCGTTGGCAGCGCGCGAGCGCGGCGGAAGGCTGGCCCGGTGATCGTCCGCCGGGAACTACCCACCGACCGCGCCGCCGTGGCGGCCGTGCACGCAGCCGCCTTCGCCCGCGACCCGGTGACCGGCGCACCGCGGGACGGCGAACCGCCCGAGGTGGCGCTCGTGGCGGGGTTG
>NZ_BAABIL010000217.1:0-5267 GCF_039542765.1 Kineococcus glutinatus | reverse complement strand
CGGTTACGACACCGCAGCCACCGATGCCGTGCTCGAGGAGGTCGAGGACGCCCTGGCCGCGATGGAGGCCGAGCGGCTGCGCGCGCCCGAGCACCGGCAGCGGCGCTCGGAGCGGCTCGGCGCCCTGTCGGCCACCGTCCGGGGCCGGCTCGCCGCCCCCGGCGGGCAGCGCTTCCCCCGCGGGCGCCGGCTGGAGCGCACCTACCACCCCGGTGACGTCGACGCGCTGTGCCGCATCGTCTTCGAGCACCTCGCCGGTCGCCGGTCGCTGCGACCGGCCGACGTGCGGGCGGCGCTGTTCCGGCCGCGGCGGGGTCGGCGCGGCTACCGGGAGGTGCCGGTGGACGCCTACTTCGACCGCGTCGTGGAGCTGCTCGCCGCGCTGGAGGCGCAGCGCGCGAGCACGTGAGCCACCGGCTGCCGGGCACCCGCCCTCACCCCCAGGGCGGCACCGACCCCAGGACGCGGTCGACGGCGATCACGAGCACCACCCGCGTCGGGTTGGGGCGCGGCACCCGGTACCGGCGGGCGTAGCGCTCCTCCGCCTCGCTCACCTCCGCCGCCGCGGTGCGCACGTGCACCGGGCCCTCCAGGGTCAGCCAGCGGCGGCCGTCGACCTGGCTGACCGCGGCGCGCCCGCCGGCCGCCGCGTGCTGGGCCTTGCGCGAGGCGCCGTCCGTGATGACGCGCACGAGGCGCTCGGCGGGGTCGTAGCTGAACCCGACGGGCGTCACGTGCGGGCTGCCGTCGGCGCGCAGGGTGGTGAGCGTGGCCAGGTGCCGCTCCACGAGGAACTCCAGCGCGGCCGGGGGCAGGTCGGGCAGCTGCGGGCGCACCCGGGCACCGTAGCGCCCGCCCACGCAGGCCCGCGCCGCGCACCCGTGGGCCGTGGCTTCCGCGCGCGGCGGGGTGCTCGGCCGCGGAAGCGCTCGCACCGGCCTGGTCGCAGCACGCATCCCGTCGTCGTGCGCCCCTGCTGCCCCCGGGCCCGCCGCGGACTAGGGTCTGCGCTGTCGGACCGCTCGGAGTCGAGGGAGCCCAGCTGTGAGCACAGTGCGCGCGCTGCACAACGTCGTCGACGGCAAGGCCGTCCCCGCCGCGGACGGGCGGACGAGCGAGGTGGTGGACCCGTCGACGGGCCGGGCCTTCGCCACGGCCCCGGTGTCGGGCGCCGCCGACGTCGACGCCGCCTACACCGCCGCCGGGCGCGCCTTCGAGAGCTGGGGCCAGGCGACCCCGGCAGAGCGGCAGCGGGCGCTGCTGAAGCTGGCGGACCTGCTGGAGGAGCGCGCGGAGGACTTCGTCGCCGCCGAGGTCGAGAACACCGGCAAGCCGGTGGCGCTGACCCGCTCGGAGGAGCTGCCCCCGGCCGTCGACCAGCTGCGCTTCTTCGCCGGCGCCGCCCGGGTGCTGGAGGGCCGGGCCGCGGGGGAGTACCTCGCCGGCCACACGTCCTGGGTGCGGCGCGAGCCCATCGGCGTCGTCGGTCAGGTCACGCCGTGGAACTACCCGCTGATGATGGCGGTGTGGAAGATCGGCCCCGCGCTCGCGGCGGGCAACACGGTCGTCCTCAAGCCCTCGGACACCACGCCCGCCTCCACGGTGCTGCTGGCGGAGCTGGCGCAGGAGGTGCTGCCGCCGGGGGTGCTCAACGTGGTCTGCGGTGACCGCGACACCGGCCGGGCGCTCGTGCAGCACGAGGTGCCGCAGCTGGTGGCCATCACCGGGTCGGTGCGGGCGGGCATGCAGGTGGCCGAGGCGGCCAGCCGGGACGTCAAGCGGGTGCACCTGGAGCTGGGCGGCAAGGCCCCGGTGGTGGTGTTCGACGACGCCGACACCGCCGCCGCGGCCGAGGCCATCGCCGCGGCGGGCTACTTCAACGCCGGGCAGGACTGCACCGCCGCCACCCGGGTGCTGGCCGGCCCCCGCGTCCACGACGACCTGGTCGCCGCGCTGGCGGAGCAGGCCCGCGGCACGAAGGTGGGCCTGCCGTTCGCGGAGGACAGCGCGGTGGGCCCGGTGAACAACGCCGACCAGCTGGCGCACGTGTCCGGGTTCGTGGACCGGCTGCCCGGGCACGCCGAGCTCGTCACCGGCGGGCAGCGCCTCGGCGGGGAGCTGGCCGAGGGCTACTACTACGCCCCCACGGTCGTGGCGGGGCTGCAGCCGGGCGACGAGGCGGTGCGCGACGAGATCTTCGGCCCGGTCATCACCGTGCAGCGCTTCACCGACGAGGACGAGGCGGTGCGCTGGGCCAACGGCACCCGCTACGGGCTGGCCTCCAGCGTCTGGACGAAGGACTTCGGCCGCGCGATGCGGATGACCAAGCGGCTGGACTTCGGCTGCGTGTGGGTCAACACCCACATCCCGCTCGTCGCGGAGATGCCCCACGGCGGGTTCAAGCACTCCGGGTACGGCAAGGACCTGTCCGTGTACGGCCTGGAGGACTACACCCGCATCAAGCACGTCATGGCGAACATCGAGTCCTGAGGAGCAGCCGTGGTCAGCAGCGAGCGCGAGGCGGCCGTCGTCGGGGCCGTGCCGACGGGGCTCTTCATCGGCGGCGGGTGGCGCGAGGCCGCCGGCGGGGCGAGCGTCGCGGTGGAGGACCCCGCCACCGGGCGGACCCTCACCGAGGTGGCCGACGCGACCGTGGCCGACGGGCGCGCGGCGCTCGACGCGGCCGCCGACGCCTTCCCGGCGTGGGCGGCCACCCCGCCGCGGCAGCGCGGGGAGGTGCTGCGGCGGGCCTTCGACCTGCTCACCGAGCGGGCGGAGGACCTCGCGCTGCTCATGACGCTGGAGATGGGCAAACCGCTGGCGGAGTCGCGCGGGGAGGTGGCCTACGGGGCGGAGTTCTTCCGCTGGTTCTCCGAGGAGGCCGTGCGCATCTCCGGGCGGTACTCGGTCAACCCCGCCGGCGGCAGCCGCTTCCTCACCATGAAGCAGCCCGTCGGCCCCTGCCTGGCGATCACCCCGTGGAACTTCCCGCTCGCCATGGGCACCCGCAAGATCGGCCCGGCGCTGGCCGCCGGCTGCACGCTGGTCGTCAAGCCGGCCACGCAGACGCCGCTGACGATGCTGGCCCTGGCGCAGCTGCTCGCGGAGGCGGGGTTGCCGCCGGGGGTGCTCAACGTGGTCACCACGACCTCCACCGGCGAGGTCGTGGAGCCGCTGGTGCGGGACCCGCGGCTGCGCAAGCTGACCTTCACCGGCTCCACCCCGGTGGGGCGCAAGCTCGTCGAGCAGTCCGCCGAGCAGCTGCTGCGGCTGTCGATGGAGCTGGGCGGCAACGCCCCGTTCCTCGTCTTCGACGACGCCGACCTCGACGCGGCGGTGGAGGGCGCGATGCTGGCGAAGATGCGCAACATCGGCGAGGCGTGCACCGCGGCCAACCGCTTCTACGTGCAGGCGGGTGTGGCCGAGGACTTCTCCCGCGCGCTGGCGGAGCGCATGGGGGCGCTGCGCATCGGCCGCGGCACCGAGGACGGCGTGCAGGTGGGGCCGCTCATCGACTCCCGAGCCCGGGAGGGTGTGGCGGGCCGGGTCGCCGAGGCGGTGGGGGCCGGCGCCCGGGTGCTCACCGGCGGGGAGGCCGTGGGGGAGCAGGGGTACTTCTTCGCCCCCACGGTGGTCGACCGGGTCCCCGGCGGTTCGCGGCTGCTCACCGAGGAGACGTTCGGGCCCGTCGCCCCCGTCGTGACCTTCGAGACGGAGGAGGAGGCCCTGCACCTGGCCAACGACACCGAGTACGGGCTCGTGGCCTACGCCTACACCCGCGGTCTGGACCGGGCGCTGCGCGTCGCCGAGGGCCTGGAGACGGGCATGGTCGGCCTCAACCAGGGTGTCGTCTCCAACGCCGCGGCCCCGTTCGGCGGGGTCAAGGCCTCCGGTTTCGGCCGCGAGGGCGGTGTCGAGGGCATCGAGGAGTACCTGTCGACCAAGTACGTCGGCATCGCCGCTCCCTGAGCGGGGCGGGGCCCCCGGGCCCGCGCGGGGTACCGGGGCGTCCCCCGCGCGGGCCCGGGGATCAGGCGACCGCGCGGGAGGAGGCCGCGGTGTAGACCTCGCGCACGACCGCACCGAAGCGCGGGCCGTAGAGGACGGAGTCGGCGCCGGCGTAGCTGAAGCTGACGACGGAGGTCACCGTGCCGGTGCTGCCGTCGAAGCCGGACAGCCAGGGGCCGCCGCTGGAGCCACCCGTCATGAAGCAGTTCACCCCCAGGTCGGTGCTCTGCGGGCTGGTGTCCGCGAAGCCGCGACCCCGGCAGTGCTGCAGCGACTGCCCGTCGTAGGGCGCGGAGGACGGGTAGCCGAACACGGCGAGGCGCTGGCCCGCGGGGGCGTCGAAGGCGATGGGGAACGCGCCCACGACGTCGGCGAGGCGTGCGCCGTCCGGGCGCGGGGCCACCACCGCGAAGCCGACGTCGTAGTTCATCGCCGCCGCGGTCGCCTGGTCGCCGTCGCGCCACTGCGACGTCGTCGACAGGGCGGTGGCCACCCACGTGCCGTACGGCGCGTTGCCGGCGGAGTAGCCGGGGACGAACGCCACGTCGGTGGCGTCCACGCCGCCCTCGGTGAGGCAGTGCCCCGCCGTCACCACGGTGCTGCGGTTGCCGCTCTCGACGCTGCTGCCGGAGCACACGTAGGGCCGGCCCCCGGAGACGAAGAAGACCTTGCCCGCGATCCTCGCGACCGCGCCGCCGCCGCTCCAGGGCACCCCGGTGGTCTGCGCCGGGGCCGCGGTCGTGCGGCTGCCGCGTCCCACGACCTCCGACAGCGCGGTGGTGGCGCTCAGCGGCCTCGCGCCCGCGGTGGTACCGCCGGCCTGCTGCTCGGCGGTGCGGGAGACGTCCAGCGGGACGGCCGCCCGCATCCGCTCCGGCGTCCAGTAGGTGGCGACCCGCTGCTGCTCGCCGGCGCCGCCCGCCGCGGACAGCAGGGTCGTCGCAGGGCCCGGTGCCGGTGCCGCCGGCGCCGCGGCGGCCTGCCCGGCGGGCGCCAGCTCCGCCAGCGCGCCGGTGGCGAGGGCGCCGGCGAGGGCGCGGAGCGGACGGCGCGTGCGTGCGGGCATCCGGGGATCCTTCCGTCGGGGACGTCGCACCTCATCCTGCCCCACCCGGTGCGCGACACCCGCCTGCCGTGCACACCGCCCGCCACCCGGGCGACGCGTGAGGCGAGAATGGGCCGGTGAGCACGCCCCACACCGCCCCCGACAGCCCCGCACCGCCCGCCGCCCGGCGGGTGGTGCTCCTCGGCAGCACGGG
>NZ_BAABIL010000216.1:0-899 GCF_039542765.1 Kineococcus glutinatus | reverse complement strand
GCGCGACGGTGGGGCCCGAGCCGGAGACCACCGCACCCGCCGCCCCCGGCGCGCGCCCGGCCGCGCGCGGTCCCGCCGGCGCCGGTGCCAGCGAGCACGCCGCGGCCTGCAGGTCGTTGGACAGCGCCGCCCCCAGCGCCTGCGGGTCGCCCGCGCGCAGGGCCGCCTCCACCGCCCGCAGCCGCTCCGCGGGGTCGCCCTCCGGGGGCAGCGCGCCCGCGGCGGCGAGGGCGTCGAACTCCGCGAACACCGCCGGCGTGGACAGGCCGTGACCGGCGAGCACGAGCACCCACGCCCAGGTGGAGGTCGTCAGCACCGGCACGAGCCGCTCCCCGCGCCCCGTGCCGACCGCGGTGCGCCCGTGCACGGCGAAGGGCACGTCGGAGCCCAGCCCGGCGGCCAGCTCGGAGAGCCCGTCGAGGCCGAGGCCGGTGTGCCACAGCGCGTCGCAGGCCACCAGGGCGGCCGCGGCGTCGGCGGACCCGCCGGCCATGCCGCCGGCGACGGGGATCCCCTTGCGGATGGACAGGTGGACCGGGGAGCCGGCCCCCGTCTCGCGCGCCAGCAGCAGGGCCGCCCGCAGCGCGAGGTTGCCCTCGTCGAGCGGCACCCCGGACACGTCGAGCTCCCCGGCGGCCCCGGCCCCGCCCGCGGCGGGGTGCGCGGCGGCGCGGACGCTCACCCCCCACTCCGGCGCGGGGGTGGCCGTCACGTCGTCGGCCAGCGACAGCGCCTGGAAGACGGTGAGGAGCTCGTGGTACCCGTCGTCGCGCCGGGGGCCGCTGGAGAGCAGCAGGTTCACCTTCGCGGGAGCGCGCGCGGTCACCGGCCGGGACCGCCCCCGGGCACCGGGGACACCACCGGCGCGCGGGGGGACGTCGGGGCGGGACACGGACGTC
>NZ_BAABIL010000215.1:0-3282 GCF_039542765.1 Kineococcus glutinatus | reverse complement strand
ATCCGCTCCCTTCCCGACGAGCTGCTCGGCCAGCAACGGCACAAGCCACTGCGGCACCGGTGGCGGCGGTGGGCGCGATGCCGCTCACCGTCTACACCGCCGACGCCCTGGCGCTGACGTGGACGTCCGAGCGCGGCGGCGGCGCGCTGCTCGCCCACCTGCTCGTCATCGGGTCCCTGGCCTGGGCGTGGCGCGCCGCGCTGGGCCGCGGTCCGCTGGAGGAGATCCTCGCGGCCGCGGCCCGCGGCGCCGCCGCGCTCGTGACCGGTCCCGTCAGGCGCTGACGACCACCGGGATGATCATCGGCCGGCGGCGGAGCTTCTGGCCGACCCAGGAGCCGACGACCCGGCGCACCACCTGCTGCAGCTGGTAGGTGTCCAGCGAGCCGCCGGCGGTGGCCTCGGCGAGTGCGTCCTCGATGCGCTGGCGCACCTGGGCGAAGCGCTCGTCACCCTCGCCGGGGAAGCCGCGGGCGTTGAACTCCGGGCCCGCCACGATCTTGCCGGTGGAGGAGTCGACCACGACGAAGACGGAGATGAACCCCTCCTCGCCGAGGATGCGCCGGTCCTTGAGGTCGGCCTCGGTGATCTCGCCCACGGTGGAGCCGTCGACGTAGACGTAGCCGCACGGCACGCTGCCGGCCACCCGGGCCACCCCGTCGACGAGGTCCACGGCCACGCCGTCCTCCACGACGACCACGCGCTCGCGCGGCACGCCCGTCTGCACCGCCAGCTCTGCGTTGGCGACGAGGTGGCGGTACTCCCCGTGGACCGGCATGACGTTGCGCGGGCGCAGGATGTTGTAGCAGTACAGCAGCTCCCCGGCGCTGGCGTGCCCGGAGACGTGCACCTTGGCGTTGCCGGAGTGCACGACCTTGGCGCCGAGCCGGATGAGGCCGTTGATGACGCGGAACACGGCGTTCTCGTTGCCGGGGATCAGCGACGAGGCGAGGATCACCGTGTCGCCGGCGCCCACGACGACGCGGTGGTCGCGGTTGGCCATCCGCGACAGGGCCGCCATCGGCTCGCCCTGCGACCCGGTGCACATCAGCACCACCCGGTCCTCCGGCAGGTCGTCGACGCGCTTGACGTCGACGAGCACCCCCGGGGGCACCTGCAGGTAGCCCAGCTCCGCGGCGACGCCCATGTTGCGGACCATGGAGCGGCCCACGAGGGCGACCTTGCGCCCGTGCCGGTCGGCGGCGTCGAGGACCTGCTGCACCCGGTGCACGTGGCTGGCGAAGGAGGCGACGATGATGCGCCGCTCCGCCTGCCCGAAGACCTGGTCCAGCACCGGGCCGATGCCCCGCTCCGGAGCGGTGAAGCCCGGGACCTCGGCGTTGGTGGAGTCGACCATGAACAGGTCCACGCCCTCCTCGCCCAGGCGGGCGAAGGCGCGCAGGTCGGTGATGCGCCCGTCCAGGGGCAGCTGGTCCATCTTGAAGTCGCCGGTGTGCAGCACGGTGCCCGCGCTGGTGCGCACCGCGACGGCCAGGGCGTCGGGGATGGAGTGGTTCACCGCGATGAACTCGGTCCCGAACGGCCCCAGCTGCTCCCGCTGCCCCTCGCGCACCGGCAGCGTGTAGGGGGTGATCCGGTGTTCCCTGAGCTTGGCCTCGATGAGGGCCAGGGTCAGCTGGGAGCCCACGAGCGGGATGTCCGGCTTGAGGCGCAACAGGTACGGCACCGCGCCGATGTGGTCCTCGTGCCCGTGGGTGAGGATGATCGCGACCACGTCGTCGAGGCGGCCGGCGATGGGCGTGAAGTCCGGGAGGATCAGGTCCACCCCCGGCTGGTGCTCCTCGGGGAAGAGGACGCCGCAGTCGATGACGAGCAGCTTGCCGCGGTGCTCGAGGACGGCCATGTTGCGGCCGACCTCGCCGAGCCCGCCGAGCGGCAGGACGCGCAGGGCGCCGTCGGCCAGCGGCGGCGGCGCGGACAGCTCGGGGTGCGGATGACTCATGCAGATCCTCCTGGCGCGGCGCTCGCCGCGCGGGTCCGGGCCTCGAGCAGACCGGCGGCGTCGAGATCGGCCCGCAGCGCGGCGATCTCCTCCTCGGTCGCGTCGATGAGCGGCGGTCGGGTGGTGCGGGTGCTGAGGGCCCCGGTCAGCTCCAGGGCGGCCTTGACGGCGATGACGCCCTGCGTGCGCGTCATGATCGCCCGGACGGCGGGCAGCAGGCGCCGGTGCAGGGCCACGGCGGTGGCCAGGTCGCCGGCGTCCACGGCACGCACCATCGCGGCGTACTCCGGGCCGGCGACGTGGCTGACCACGCTGACGAGGCCCGCGGCGCCGGAGGTGAGGAAGGCCAGGTTCAGGGCGTCCTCGCCGCAGTAGTAGGCCAGGTCGGTGCGGGCCTGCACCCACGACGTCTCGTAGAGGTCGCCCTTGGCGTCCTTCACGGCCACGATGCGCGGGTGCTCGGCGAGGCGGACCAGGGTCTCCGTCGCGACGGGCACGCCGGCACGACCGGGGATGTCGTAGAGCATGACGGGCAGCCCCGTCGCGTCCGCCACGGCGGTGAAGTGGCGGCGCAGCGCCTCCTGCGGCGGCTTGGAGTAGTACGGGGTGACCACGAGCAGGCCGTGGGCGCCGGTGTGCTCGGCGGTGCGGGCCAGCTCCACCGTGTGCGCCGTGTCGTTGGTGCCCACCCCGGCGAGGACGCGGGCCCGGTCGCCGACGGCCTCCAGGACCGCCGCGAGCAGCCGCTCCTTCTCCGCGTCGGAGGTGGTGGGCGACTCCCCCGTGGTGCCGCTGACGAGGAGGCCGTCGTGCCCCTCGGCGACCAGCCGCTCCGCGAGCGCCTGCGCCGCCTCCACGTCCAGCTTCCCGTCCGCCGCGAAGGGGGTGACCATGGCGGAGCACACGGCGCCGAAGGGGCGCGCCGGCGGGAGGGTGGCTGCGACGGGCATGGGGCTCACGGTACCGCTGAGGGGAGCCCCACCCGCGCGGCACGGGCCCCGGCGCCGGTCAGGTCCGGACGTGGCGGGGTCCGGTGCTCGCCCGCTCGGGGTTCGGGCGAGCACCGGACCCACGGAGGACATCGCCACCGGCGCCCCGGGCGTTACACCCCCGCCCACCCACCCGCCTCACACGCCCGGCGGCACGACGCGCGGGGCGGTGCCCGGCACCGGGCCGCCCCGCCCGGACGGCAGCAGGCGCACGCCGTCGGCGGCCACCACCGCGCGCACCTGCGCCAGCGACGTCACGACGGCGTCGGCG
Source organism: Kineococcus glutinatus (assembly GCF_039542765.1). Classification (NCBI taxonomy): domain Bacteria; kingdom Bacillati; phylum Actinomycetota; class Actinomycetes; order Kineosporiales; family Kineosporiaceae; genus Kineococcus; species Kineococcus glutinatus. The sequence goes on along the minus strand of NZ_BAABIL010000215.1, from coordinate 60 downwards.
TCCAGCTCGTCCGCCGGGTGCGTCGTCGTCAGCGCCAGCGTCGCGCAGCCGGCCGCGCGG
>NZ_BAABIL010000214.1:0-15976 GCF_039542765.1 Kineococcus glutinatus | reverse complement strand
GCTGGGGGTCAGCGAGCAGGAGGTGTACGAGCTCCCCGAGCCGCTCGACCTGCGCGGCCTGTTCGCCATCGCGGACATCGACCGGCCGGAGCTGAAGTACCCGAAGTTCGTCGCCCGCACCCACCGCGACCTCACCGACGGCGCGGAGACCGCCAAGCCGCGCGACGTGTTCGCGGCGATCCGCGCCCACGACGTGCTGCTGCACCACCCCTACGACTCGTTCTCCACGAGCGTGCAGGCGTTCCTGGAGCAGGCGGCGGCCGACCCGCGGGTGCTGGCGATCAAGCAGACGCTCTACCGCACCAGCGGTGACTCCCCCATCGTCGACGCCCTCATCGACGCCGCCGAGGCGGGCAAGCAGGTGCTGGCGCTGGTGGAGATCAAGGCCCGCTTCGACGAGCAGGCGAACATCACGTGGGCGCGCAAGCTGGAGCAGGCGGGCGTGCACGTCGTCTACGGCCTGGTGGGGCTGAAGACGCACGCGAAGCTCAGCCTCGTCGTGCGCCAGGAGTCCAGCGGGCTGCGCCGCTACTGCCACGTCGGCACGGGCAACTACAACCCGAAGACCGCGCGCATCTACGAGGACCTCGGTCTGCTGACGGACGACCCGCAGGTCGGGGAGGACCTGACGCGGTTGTTCAACCAGCTCTCCGGTTACGCGCCGAAGACGGCGTACAAGCGGCTGCTCGTGGCGCCGCGGTCGCTGCGCACGGGGCTGGTGGACCGGGTGCAGCGCGAGATCGACAACCACGCGCAGGGCAAGCCGGCCCGGGTGCGGATCAAGGTGAACTCCATCGTCGACGAGGCGGTCATCGACTCCCTCTACCGCGCCTCGCAGGCGGGGGTGGACGTGGACGTCGTCGTGCGCGGCATCTGCGCGCTGAAGCCGGGGGTGCCGGGGCTGAGCGAGCGGATCCGGGTGCGCAGCGTCCTGGGCCGCTTCCTGGAGCACAGCCGGATCTTCTGGTTCGCCAACGCCGGGGACCCGGTCGCGATGATCGGCAGCGCGGACATGATGCACCGCAACCTGGACCGGCGGGTGGAGGCCGTGGTCCGCCTGGGCGACGCGCGCCACGTGCGGGAGATCGAGACCCTGCTGGACCTGTGCATGGACGAGCGGACCTCGTCCTGGCACCTGGGCCCGGACGGGTGCTGGACGCGGCACCACCGCGACGCGGACGGCAACCCGCTGGTGGACATGCAGGAACACACGATCGCGACCCGCCCCGGACGCCGGCCCGCCCGCCGCCGGTGAGCGGCGCCGCGGCCGGCACCGGCCGCGTCGAGGCGGCGGGCTGCGTCGTGCACCGCCACCGCGGCCGGCTGCTGGAGGTGCTGCTCGTGCACCGCCCGGAACGCCGGGACAAGGGGCGCTCGGCGGACTGGTCGTGGCCGAAGGGGAAGCTGGAGGAGGGCGAGCGGGCCGCCGTCGCGGCGGTGCGGGAGACCGCGGAGGAGACGGGGCTCGCGGTGCGGCTGGGGCCCCGGCTGGGGTCGTTGCGGTACCCGCTGGCCGATTCCAGGCGCAAGCGGGTGCGCTACTGGGCGGCGACGGCGCTGGACGCCGGCGCGGGGTTCGTCCTGCCGCCGGCGGAGGTGGACGACGCGGCGTGGCTGGACGTCGACGAGGCGGCGCGGCGGCTGACGCACGGGCAGGACCTGGAGCCGCTGGCGGCGCTGCGGGCGCAGCTGGCGGAGTCCCCGCGGGGGACGTGGCCGCTGGTGGTGCTGCGCCACGGCAGGGCGCACCCGCGGGCGGGGTGGTCGGGGCCGGACGCGCAGCGCCCGCTGGCGGTGGCGGGGCTGGCGCAGGCGGAGCTGCTGCGGCCGCTGCTGTCGTGCTGGGCCCCGGAGCGGGTGCTGAGCTCGCCGTGGTCGCGGTGCACGCAGAGCGTGCAGCCGTTCGCCGCGGGGGCGGGGGTGCGGCTGGGGACGGATCCGGCGCTCAGCGAGGCCGGCCACGAACAGTCACCCGAGGTGACGAGGGCCCTGGTCGCCGGCCTGCTCGGCGCGGGGCGCGCGGTGGTGCTGTGCTCGCACCGCCCGGTGCTGCCGACGCTGCTGGACGCGCTGGCGGCGCGGGCGGGAAGCGCTGTGGCGCAGCGGTTGCGCAAGATCGCGCTGCACCCGGGCGAGGCGGCGGTGGCGCACGTGGCGGGGGTGGGCGGGTCGGTGCGGGTCGTCGCGATGGAGCACCACTCGGCGTGACGGAACGTGAACTCAGGGGCAGACTCGAGGGGTGAACCACCCCTGCGGCCCAACGTCGTTACCGATGTGTTGCACCCAACGGGTTGTTTCCGAACCGGGTTCACCTCCCGTTAACCCGCCGACGGTCATCCGTCCACCTGCCCTCCCTACCTTCTGGATGTCTGGGAACTCAACGACGAGGGCCTCGGACGCATGAGAACCGCAGATGTCCACCTCCGCGAATCGAGGACACCCCGCATGCGCTCCAGCCTGAGCCGCACCGCTCTGCCCGCCGCCCTGCTGCTCTCCCTCGGCCTGGCCGCCTGCGGCGCCAGCAACGAGGACACCGGCACGACCGACGACAGCAGCACGAGCAGCTCCGAGGCCCTCAGCGGTGAGCTGAGCGGCGCGGGCGCCAGCTCGCAGAAGGCCGCCATGGACGCCTGGATCGCCGGCTACTCCGCCGCGCAGCCCGACGTGACCGTCAACTACGACCCGGCCGGTTCCGGCGCGGGCCGCGAGCAGTTCCTCAGCGGCGCCGTGGACTTCGCAGGTTCCGACGCCTACCTCGACGAGGAGGAGCTGACCCAGGCGGAGGAGACCTGCCCCGGCGGCAACGCCATCGACATCCCGGTCTACGTCTCCCCCATCGCGGTCATCTACAACCTCCCCGAGGTGGCCGACCTGCAGCTGAGCGCCCCCACGGTCGCCAAGATCTTCTCCGGCGCGATCACCACCTGGGACGCCGCCGAGATCGCCGCGGACAACCCCGGCAAGACGCTGCCGGCGACGGCGATCAACCCGGTGCACCGCGCGGACGACTCCGGCACCACCACGAACTTCACCGACTACCTCTCCAAGGCCGGCGAGGGCGCCTGGACCGCCGAGCCCGACGGCGAGTGGCCGCTGCCCGGCGGCGAGGCCGCGCAGGGCACCTCCGGTGTCGTCTCCGCCGTCACCGCCGGCGCCGGCTCCATCGGCTACGCCGACCTCAGCCAGGCCGGTGACCTGGGGGTGGCGAGCCTGAAGGTGGGCGACGCCTACGTGGCCCCCACGGCCGAGTCGGCCGCCGCCGTCGTCGACGCCTCCCCGGAGGCCGAGGGCCGCCCCGAGGGCGACATCGCCGTCGACATCGACCGCACGACGACCGCCGCGGGCGCCTACCCGGTCGTCCTCGTCTCGTACCACGTCGCCTGCACCAAGTACGAGGACGCCACCCAGGCCGAGCTCGTGAAGTCCTTCCTCAGCTACGTCGTCAGCGAGGAGGGCCAGCAGGCGGCGGCCGACGCCGCGGGCTCCGCCCCGCTGTCCTCGACGCTGACCGAGGAGGCCACCGCCGCCATCGAGTCGATCAGCTGACGACGCTCGCGCCATCCAGCCCCTGAGGGCTGAGGGGCGGCTGCGCGGGGGCCGGAGCAGGTCCGCGCAGCCGCCCCGATCGCTGTGACGGGGAGGTCCCCGGCCGCAGCGGCAGACCCGCCGGTGCCCCGCCGGCACCACCCGCAGCACGCACATCGGAGAGGGAGCGCGTGAGCAGCACAGCCACCCCCGCCAAGACCGTCCCCAAGGCGGCGACGAGGCCGGGCGACAAGATCTTCCAGGGCGTCTCGACCGCGGCCGGCGTCCTCATCCTCGCGATCCTCGCGGGCGTGGCGGCGTTCCTGCTGGTGCGGGCGCTGCCCGCCTTCACCGCCCCGGCGGAGGAGATCGGCGAGGGCGGCCTGGCCGGCTACATCGGCCCGCTGCTCTTCGGCACGGTGCTGTCGTCGGTCATCGCCCTCGTCGTCGCCACCCCGCTGGCCATCGGCATCGCCCTGTACATCTCCCACTACGCGCCGCGCCGCTTCGCGCAGGGCCTCGGCTACGCGGTGGACCTGCTCGCGGCCGTGCCGAGCATCGTCTACGGCCTGTGGGGCATCCAGTGGCTCGCCCCGCAGATGCAGCCGGCCTACGCCTGGCTCGCGGAGAACGCCTCGTGGATCCCGTTCTTCGCCGGCCCCGCCTCGCCCACCGGCCGCACCATCTTCACCGCCGGGCTGGTGCTGGCCGTGATGATCCTGCCGATCATCACCGCCCTGTCCCGGGAGGTGTTCCTGCAGACGCCGCGGCTGCACGAGGAGGCCGCGCTGGCCCTCGGCGCGACCCGCTGGGAAACCATCCGCTACGCGGTCATCCCCTACGGCCGCTCCGGCGTCATCAGCGCAGCGATGCTCGGCCTGGGCCGCGCGCTCGGCGAGACGATGGCCGTCGCCCTGGTGCTGTCCGCCTCCGGCGGCGTGACGTTCAACCTGATCAGCGCCTCGAACCCCTCGACGATCCCGGCGAACATCGCGCTGCAGTTCCCCGAGGCCTCCGGCACCGGCATCGCCGTCCTCATCGCGAGCGGCCTCGTGCTGTTCGTCCTCACCTTCGCGGTCAACGCCCTGGCCCGCTGGATCGTCAACCGCCGCGCCGAGTTCTCCGGAGCCAACTGATGTCCACCACCGACACCACGTCCGGTCCCGGGTCGGCCACGACGACCGTCGTCCCGCAGGGCATGACCGAGAAGCGCCTGCCGAGGTGGGCACCGCTCGCCGTCACCGCCGCCGCGCTCGTCGTCGCGCTGCTGGTGACCCTGCCGGGCAAGACCACCGTGGCGGGCGTGGCGGTCATCACCGCCCTGCTCGCCGTCGCCGGCACCTGGCTGCTCTCCCTGGTGGTCGAGGGCGGCCGCCAGGCCACCGACCGCCTCGTCACCGCGCTCGTGACGGTCGCGTTCCTCATCGCCATGGTGCCCCTCGTCTCCGTCGTCTGGACGGTCGTGGAGCAGGGCGCCGCCCGCCTCGACGCGGACTTCTTCACCTGGTCGATGCGCGGCGTGGTCGGCGAGGGCGGCGGCGCGCTGCACGCCATCTGGGGCACCGTGCTCGTCACGGTCGCGACCACGATCATCTCGGTGCCGATCGGCCTGCTGACCGCGATCTACCTCGTGGAGTACGGCCGCGGCCGGCTCGCCCGGGCGATCACGTTCTTCGTCGACGTCATGACGGGCATCCCGTCCATCGTCGCCGGCCTGTTCGCCATCGCGGCCTTCACGCTGATCCTCGGCCCGCGCGTGCGGTTCGGCATCATCGGCGCCGTCGCCCTGTCGGTGCTCATGATCCCCGTCGTGGTGCGCTCCTGCGAGGAGATGCTCAAGCTCGTCCCCAACGAGCTGCGCGAGGCGTCCTACGCCCTGGGCGTGCCGAAGTGGCGCACCATCGTCAAGGTCGTGCTGCGCACCTCGATCGGCGGCATCGCCACCGGTGTCACCCTGGCCGTCGCCCGCGTCACCGGCGAGACGGCCCCGCTGCTGGTGACCGTCGGCTCCACCGTCGGGACGAACTTCGACCTGTTCTCCGGCCGGATGGCGACGCTGCCGGTGTTCTCGTACTTCTCGTACACCCAGCCCGGCGTGCCGCCGGAGTTCTCGATCGACCGGGCGTGGACGGCGGCGCTCGTCCTCATCGCGCTGGTGATGGCGCTGAACCTCGTCGCCCGCCTCATCTCGTACTTCTTCGCCCCGAAGGCCGGCCGCTGACCCGCGGCACCGCCCTGCGCCCCCGCCGCACCGGCGGGGGCGGGGGCACCCCGACACCCACCCCGACCAGCACACCTCCCGAGGGAGCCGCAGTGGCCAAGCTCATCGACGTGTCCGACCTGAACATCTACTACGGGGACTTCCTGGCGGTCGAGAGCGTCTCGATGACCATCGAGCCCCGCGCCGTGACCGCGCTCATCGGCCCGTCCGGCTGCGGCAAGTCCACGTTCCTGCGCTCGCTCAACCGCATGCACGAGGTCATCCCCGGCGCCCACGTGCAGGGCAAGGTCGTCATGGACGGCCAGGACCTCTACGGCGCCGGCGTCGACCCGGTGACGGTGCGCCGCCACATCGGCATGGTGTTCCAGCGGCCCAACCCGTTCCCGACGATGTCGATCTACGAGAACGTCGCCGCGGGCGTGCGCCTCAACGCCAAGCGCATGAAGAAGAGCGACCTCGACGACCTCGTGGAGAAGTCGCTGCGCGGCGCGAACCTGTGGGCCGAGGTGAAGGACCGCCTCAACCGCCCCGGCTCGGGCCTGTCCGGCGGCCAGCAGCAGCGCCTGTGCATCGCCCGCGCCATCGCCATCCAGCCGTCGGTGCTGCTCATGGACGAGCCGTGCTCCGCGCTCGACCCGATCTCCACCCTCGCGGTGGAGGACCTCATCGAGCAGCTGAAGTCCGAGTACACGATCGTGATCGTCACCCACAACATGCAGCAGGCCGCCCGCGTCAGCGACAAGACGGCCTTCTTCAACCTCGCCGGCGTCGGCAAGCCCGGCAAGGTCGTGGAGATGGACGACACCACGACGATCTTCTCCAACCCGTCGCAGAAGGCCACCGAGGACTACATCTCCGGCCGCTTCGGCTGATCGGCCGCGCACCGCGCACGAGGGCCCGGCGGGGGACTTCCCCCGCCGGGCCCTCGTGCGTGCGGGCCGGGTCTCCCCGGCGGGCGACGGATGCCCTCAGAGCACCAGGCGCAGCAGCAGGCAGGCCGCGGCCGCGGCCAGGCCCGCCGCCGGCAGGGTCAGCAACCACGCGACGACGATCGAGCGGGCCACCCCCCAGCGCACCGCCGACAGGCGCTTCGTGGCACCGACCCCCATGACGGCCGCGCTGATCGTGTGCGTGGTGGAGACGGGCGCGTGGAAGCCGATCGCCGCGACGTAGAGGATCGAGGCGGAGACCGTCTCGGCCGCGAAACCGCGCGCGGGGTCCAGGTGGATGATGCGCCGCCCGAGCGTCCGCATGATCCGCCACCCGCCGGCGTACGTGCCCAGGGCGATGGCGAGCGCCGCCAGGACCGTCACCCACCACGGGATGCCCGCACCGGAGTGGTGGCCGGACGCCACGAGCGCCAGCACGATGACGCCCATCGTCTTCTGCGCGTCCTGCAGGCCGTGCCCCAGCGCCATCGCGGCCGCCGACAGCGTCTGGGCGAGGCGGAAACGCCGGTTGGCGACCCCCGGGTTGGCGCGGCGGCACAACCACAGCAGGCCCACCATGACGAGGTAGGCCAGCACGAAACCCACCAGGGGGGAGAGCACCATCGGCACGAGGACGAGGTCCACGGCGACCGACCAGTGCTCCTCGGCGCCCGCGACGAGACCGGCACCGCCGAGGCCGCCGATGAGGGCGTGCGACGAGGAGGACGGCAGGCCCAGCCGCCACGTCAGGAGGTTCCAGGTGATCGCCCCCAGCAGGGCGGCCAGCACGACCGTCATGCCCTCGACCCCCGACGGCGGGGTGATGATCCCGCTGCCGATGGTCTGGGCCACCCCCTCCCCGAGGAAGGCCCCGACCAGGTTCAGGGCGGCCGCCATGAGCAGGGCGACGCGCGGGGTGAGCGCCCGCGTCGAGACCGAGGTGGCGATGGCGTTGGCCGCGTCGTGGAAACCGTTCGTGAAGTCGAAGACGAGCGCGACGACGACCACGACGACGAGGAGGACGGTGACGAGCTCCACCCGTCACGACTCCTTGAGGGCCATGGTCTCGACGGTCTGCGCGACGTGCTCGAAGGCGTCGGCGGCCCGGTCCAGGGCTTCCACGACCTCCTTGTGCTTCATGATCTCCAAGGTGGCGTAGGAGCCGTCGAACAACCGGCCCAGCAGCCGCCGGCGGACGGCGTCGGCCTGGTTCTCCAGGCGGCTGACCTCGACCCAGTAGTCGGTGAGCCCCTGCGGGGAGCGCAGCCGGGGCATGGCCGCCGCGGTGAGCTCGGCCTGGCGCACGAGCACCTGCACGACGTCGGACAGCCCCGGCAGCAGGTCGCCGACGCGGTAGATGACGACGAGGTCCACCGCGGCGTGCATCTCGTCCAGGCAGTCGTCGAGCCGGGAGGCCAGGGTGTAGATGTCCTCGCGGTCGAACGGCGTCACGAACGAGGAGTTCACCCGCCGCAGCACCGCGTGGGTGGCGTCGTCGCCGGCGTGCTCGAGCTCCTGCATCCGCTCGGCCAGCTCGGCGCGCTCGTGCTGGCCGCTGCCGAGGAACTGGGCCAGCACGGTGGCGGCGTCGACGAGGATGCGCCCGATCGCGGCGAACAGCTCGTAGAACGAGTCGTCCCGGGGGGTCAGGCGCAGACGCACTGGTGGCTCCCCCGGACGATCGCGGTCGGGGGCGGCGGACTCCGACCCCGCAGGCGATGCTAGGCGAGGCCGAGGGGTGCGCCGCGCGTCCCCCGCCGCCCTCAGGCGCCCTCGGCCGGCTCCTGCACGCCGAGGAGCCGGTCGAGCTCCGGCGCACGCAGCGGTCCGTCACTCTCCGATGCGGCGAGCACCACGTCGGTGTACAGCTCGATCTCCGCGGCCAGCTCGTCGTCGGCCAGGCCCTCGTCCCCGCGCCGCGACCGCGCGGCCGGCGCCCGCCCGGCCGCGGCAGCGGGAGGACGGCGCGGCGCGCCGTCGGGGGAGGAGGCAGCAGTCATGGTGGGGTCAATCTACGACCCCCCGGCGGCGCGCCGGGGCGCATCGGCGCACTTGCACACCCGATCGGTCCCCTCCCCCGCCCGGATCGGCCCCGGCGGCGTCAGCCCCCCGCGGCGGACGCGGAGCCGGCGGACGCCGTCGACCCCGGGTCGTCGGCGGAGCCGCCGGTCGAGGGCGAGGTCGAGGGCACCCGCAGCGGCGGCACCTCGTCGGGGTCGACCACCGTGCGCTCCAGCTGCACCGAGGCCAGGCCCAGGCCGCCCACCGTCACCTCGTCGTAGGCGACCAGCTGCCCCTGCCGGTCGCCGGAGGCCGCGAAGTGCAGCAGCGTCGCCTCCAGCGGCAGCGGCTCCCCCTCGGAGAAGCGCTCCAGCTCGCTGATGCCGCCGCCGCCGGTCGAGCCCTGCACCATCAGGCGGGTGCCGGAGGCCTCGTCCAGCGCCACCGAGCGGGAGTGCATGTGGCCGGTCAGCACCAGCGGCACCACGCCGTGCAGCGGTTCCGGCGCGCTCGGGTTGTGCATGAGGGCGACGTCGACGGGGTCCTCGGGGTGCTCGGCGTTCCAGGTCGTGATCGCCTGCGCCAGCACCTTCGTCGCGCCGCGCTCCTGCTCCAGCGCGCTGCCCTCGGCGGTCTGCCCCTCCGCGGCGGGGGTGAAGCGGGGGTCGCCGATGCCCGCGAAGCGGATGCCCGCGACGACCTCGGTCCGCCCGCCGTCCAGGACGAGGGCGCCGGGCTGGCGGGCCACCTCCTCGGCGGTGGCGACGGAGTCGTGGTTGCCGCGGACGAAGACGTACGGGGCGCCGAGGGTGCCGGTGCGGCTGAGGGTCGTCGACTCCAGGGTGCTGCCCCACGTGGTGACGTCCCCGGTGTCGACGACGGCCTGGACGTCGAACTGGCCCACCAGGGACGCGGCGAGGTCGAAGCCCAGCGGGTTGAGGTGGATGTCGGAGATGTGCAGCACGGTGGTGACGTCCTCCCCCAGGCCCGTCGGGTCCGCCGCACCGCCCTGCACCGGCAGGTCGGCCGAGACGGCGTAGAGGGTGGTGACCTGCCGCACGAACTGCGACAGGCCGGTGCGGTAGGACTCCAGGCGGTCGAGGGCGTTGCGGGTGTTGGTCACGATGTAGGGGGCCTGCGACAGCAGGCCGGTGAAGCGCGGCTGCTGCAGGGCGCCGGCGTCGAAGGTGAGCACCGTGACCCCGCCGCCGGCGAGCAGCAGCGCGGTGCCGGCGGCGGTGACCTGCAGCGGGCGGCGCACGCCGCGGAAGACGAGCAGGACGGCGCCGGCCGCTCCCGCGAGGGTGCACAGCGCGCCGTAGGCGGCGGCGCGCACGGTGGCGGCGCGCACCGTGTCGCCGGCCGTCACCTCCAGCGCGAGGAGCTGCTGCGGGGAGCGCACGAGCCGGCTGGCGGCGTCCAGGTCGACCGAGGTGATGCGGGCGGTGACGGCGACCGGCACCCGGTGGGTGTCGAAGGCGACCTGGCCCACCGGCGGCAGGTCCACCCGCACCCCCGGCGAGGCACTGGGGCTGACCCGCACCTCCGTCTGCAGCGGCCCCACGAACGTCGTCGTGCCGGGGGCGAGGGCCGCGCCCACCCAGGCCCCGGCGAGCGCGACGGCGAGCAGCGCCGCCCAGCGCAGCACCCGCCGGTGCAGCCGCCGGAGCGTGGGGCCCGACTCCTCCCGCGGGGCGCGGTGGGCGCCACCCCGGTCGCCGGCGGTCGGCGGCTGCTCGTCGGTCATGGCCCTCCCATCCTCCCCCAGCAGCCCGTGCCGTGCCCCTCAGCGCCGTGCTCCCGCGGGGCGCCGCAGGAACCGCGTTTGGCGGCGCCCGCGGACGGGCACGGGGCGGGCATGAGCGTCGACCCGACCGCCCCCTCCACCCCGCGCCGGCCCCGCACCGCGATCGTCACGGGCTCGGAGTCCGGGATCGGCAGGGCCACCGCCGTCGCCCTGGCCGAGCTGGGCTGCGACGTCGGCGTCACCTGGTACCGCGACGAGGCGGCGGGCGAGCGCACCGCCGAGGAGGTGCGCGCCCTGGGCCGGCGCGCCGAGGTGCGCCACCTCGACCTGACGCGGCTGCCGGGTGCCGCCGACGTCGTGGACGACCTCGCCGAGGCCCTGGGCGGGGTGGACGTCCTCGTCAACGACGCCGGCACGGGCGTCTCGACCCCGCTGCTCGAGATGTCCTACGACGACTGGCGCGAGGTGCTGGCCACCGACCTCGACGGGGCCTTCCTGTGCCTGCAGCGGGCGGCGCGCCGGATGGTGGCGGCCGGTCGCGGCGGTCGGATCGTCAACATCACGAGCGTCCACGAGCACCAGCCGCGGGTGGGCTCCAGCGCCTACTGCGCGGCCAAGGGCGGCCTCGGGCTGCTGACCCGGACCGCGGCGATCGAGCTGGCCGAGCACGGCATCACGGTCAACGCCGTCGCACCCGGCGAGATCGCCACCCCGATGACCGGCCAGGAGGACGTCGACCCCCGCGGGGTGGACCGCCCGGGGGTGCCGCTGGGCCGTCCGGGTGATGCGCGCGAGATCGCGGCGGCGGTGGCGTTCCTCGCCTCCCCGCAGGCGTCCTACGTCACCGGCCACTCCCTCGTCGTGGACGGCGGCATGCTGCAGATGGGGCCGATGGCCGGTTCGCACCTCACCGCGGGGGACTGGCGCCGGGTCTGAGGTTCCCCCGGCAGGGCGTCCCCACAGCCCCTGTCTTGACTCGTTCCAGACAGGTCTGGTCCCATGGGGACATGCAGACGACGGCCGACCGGCTCCGCGCACACGGGTTGCGCGCCACCCGGCCCCGCGTCGCCGTCCTCGACGTCCTCGACGCGGCGACCGCCGCCCAGCAGCACCTCGCCGTCTCCGAGGTCGAGCTGCGGGTGCGCGCCGAGATCGGGGCCGTCTCCACGCAGGCCGTCTACGACTGCCTGGAGGCCCTCACCCTGGCGGGCCTCACCCGCCGGATCGAGCCCGCCGGCCACCCCGCGCGCTACGAGTCGCGCGTGGGCGACAACCACCACCACCTCGTGTGCCGGGAGTGCGGCGCCACCGTCGACGTCGACTGCCTCAGCGGCGTCGCCCCCTGCCTCGAACCCTCCGCGACCGCCGGCTTCACCATCGACGAGGCCGAGGTCACCTTCTGGGGCCGCTGCCCGGACTGCGCCGTCCGCCTCGCGACCGCCGCCTCCTGACCCCCCCGACAGCCCCGCCAGCACCACCACGAGAGGACCCGCGATGACCGACGTCGCCAGCCAGAGCAGCGCCCCGGACGACACCCGTCCGACGCTCACCAACCGCCAGGGCCACCCGGTCTACGACAACCAGAACCAGCGGACCGTCGGCGAGCGCGGCCCGGCCACCCTGGAGAACTACCAGTTCCTCGAGAAGATCAGCCACTTCGACCGCGAGCGGATCCCCGAGCGCGTCGTGCACGCGCGCGGCACCACCGCGTACGGCTACTTCGAGGCGTACGGGTCCTTCGGGGACGAGCCCATCGCGAAGTACACCCGCGCGAAGCTGTTCCAGGAGAAGGGCAAGCGCACCGACCTCGCGATCCGCTTCTCCACCGTCGCCGGCGGCCGGGACTCCTCCGAGTCCGCGCGCGACCCGCGCGGTTTCGCGGTGAAGTTCTACACCGAGGACGGCAACTGGGACCTCGTCGGCAACAACCTCGGCGTCTTCTTCATCCGCGACGCCATCAAGTTCCCCGACTTCATCCACTCCCAGAAGCCGGACCCGGTGACCTTCGAGGCGGGCGTCGCCAACCGGGCGTTCGACTTCTTCAGCCAGACCCCCGAGGCCATGCACATGGTGATGCTGGTCTTCAGCCCCCGCGGCACCCCGGCCTCGTACCGGACGATGCAGGGCTTCGGCGTGAACACCTACAAGTGGGTCAACGCCGCCGGTGAGACCGTCCTCGTGAAGTACCACTGGCTGCCCAAGCAGGGCGTGAAGTCGTGGACCGCGGCCGACGCCGCCGCCGTGCAGGCGCAGACCCTCGGCGCCCACACCAAGGACCTCTACGACGCGATCGAGGCCGGCGACTTCCCCGAGTGGGAGCTCAACGTCCAGGTCATGGAGGACCACGACCACCCCGAGCTGGACTTCGACCCGCTCGACGACACCAAGGTGTGGCCGGAGGAGATCTTCCCGCTGCGCCCCATCGGCAAGATGGTGCTCGACCGCAACGTCACCGACAACTTCGCCGAGAACGAGCAGATCGCGTTCGGCACCGGCGTGCTGGTGGACGGCCTGGACTTCTCCGACGACAAGATGCTCGTCGGCCGGACGTTCTCCTACTCCGACACCCAGCGCTACCGCGTCGGCCCGAACTACCTGCAGCTGCCGGTGAACCGCCCCAAGGCTCCCGTCGCCACCAACCAGCAGGGCGGGCAGATGTCGTACGGGCGCGACAACGTCGGGGCCAACCCGCACGTCAACTACGAGCCCTCGATCACCGGCGGCCTCAAGGAGGCCACCTACCCCACGCACGACGAGCAGGGCCCGGTGATCAACGGGCGCCTGACCCGCAAGCGCATCTCCCGCACCAACGACTACAAGCAGGCCGGCGAGCGCTACCTGCTGAGCGACCAGTGGGAGAAGGACGACCTGGTCGCCAACCTGGTCGGCGCCCTGCAGCAGTGCGACCGCCCCATCCAGGAGCGGATGGTGTGGCACTTCCTGATGGTGGAGGACGAGCTCGGCCTGCGCGTCGGTGAGGGCCTCGGCATCACGCCGGACGACGTGCGCCACCTGCCGCCGCTGCAGTCGCAGACCCTGGACGAGGAGGAGCAGGCGCGCCTGGCCAACCTCGGCAAGAACGGCCCCCGCGACGTCTCGGGTCTCACCATGACCCACTGCGTGCCCAACGAGCACGTCGTCGTCGCCTCCTGACGGGGCGCGCTCCGCGGTCCCCCGCCGCGGAGCGCTCCCGGCCCCGCGGCGCCGTCCGGGTCCCCTTCCCGGACGGCGCCGCGCTGTGTCCGCGGGGTGTCCGCGGGCAGCACGCGTCCGGCGGTCCGCGGGCACCGCGCGTTCCACGCCGGTTCACCGCCGGTCGCTACGGTGCGCGCGTGACCCCCGCGCCCGCGCTCACCCCGGACCTCGTCACCGCCGCGGCCCGCTGCGCCGACGGCTGGATCGCCCTGCGCCGCCGCACCGGCCGCGTGCCCGGGGTGCAGACCGCCGTGCTGTTCGCCGACCGCGTCGTCTCCTCCGGTGCGCACGGCCTCGCCGACGTCGAACGGGGTGCGCCGCTCACCGGGCAGCACCTGTTCCGCATCGCGTCGCACTCCAAGACGTTCACCGCCACGGCGCTGCTCCAGCTCGCCGAGCAGGGTCGCCTGCGCCTGGACGACCCCCTCTCGACCCACCTGCCGTGGACGGTGCAGGCCGGTCCCCAGCTCGCGCGCGCCACGCTGCGCGAACTGCTCTCCCACGGCGCCGGCCTCGTGCGCGACGGCCACGACGGGGGGTTCTGGCAGCTGCGCGCCCCCTTCCCCGACGCCGGCGGGCTGCGCGCCATCGCCGCCGACTCCGCCGCGGTGCTGCCGCGCGGGGAGCGGTTCAAGTACTCCAACATCGCCTACGGGCTGCTGGGCCTCGTCGTGGAGGCGGCCGGCGGGCGCCCCTACGCGGAGGTCGTGACGACGCGCATCCTGCAGCCCCTCGGTCTGCGCGACACCGCCTGCGAGTACGACCCGGACCGGGCCGGCGACTACGCCACCGGCTACTCCGCCCTGTCCTACGCCGACACCCGCATCCCCATCGAGCACGTCGACACCCGCGCGCTGGCCGCGGCCACCGGTTTCGGCAGCACCGCCACCGACGTGGTCCGCTGGGCCGCGGCGCACTTCCTCGGCGACGAGCGGCTGCTCGACGACGACTCCAAGCGCCTGGCCCAGCGCGAGGAGTGGGTCGTGGACCCCGACGAGGCCGACGGGCGCGGTTACGGCCTGGGCTTCGCGGTGGAGCGCATCGGCGACCGCCGGCTCGTCGGGCACGGCGGCGGCTACCCCGGGCACATCACGAAGACCCTGTTCGACCCGGTGGCGCGGCTGGCGGTGGCGGTGGCGACCAACTGCATCGACGGCCCCGCCGCGGAGATGGCCGCCGGCACGGTCAAGCTCGTCGACCTCTTCGCCCGGCACGCCGCGGGCACCGGCGACGACCCCCAGCTGGAGCGCTTCACGGGCCGGTTCGCCAGCCTGTGGGGGGTGCTCGACGTCGTCCGCTGCGGCGGGGCGCTGCTCGCGCTCGACCCGGCGCAGGCCGATCCCACCGCGCACGTCGTGGAGCTGGCGGTGGACGTCTCCAGCGGGGTGGAGGCGCTGCGGGTGGTGCGCGACGGCGGGTACGGCTCGCACGGGGAGCTGTGGCCGGTGACGTTCGGGGCCGACGGGTCGGTGGTAGAGCTGCGCGGGCCGTCGGCGATGACGATGCGCCCGGTCGAGGAGGTCACCGCTGAGGTCGCCCGCCTCGACCGGGTGCGCGCCCGGACGAGCTGAGGGCCGGGCGCGGGCGGCTGCGGCTCAGCTCTCCAGCGCGGCGTCCAGCGTCATCTCGTCGACCCCGGCCAGCGCCTTGCTGACGGGGCAGGTGGCCTTGGCGTCCTCGGCGGCCTTCGCGAAGCCGGCGGCGTCGAGGCCCTCGACCTCGCCGCGGACGGTGAGGGCGATCGCGGAGATGCGGAAGCCCCCGGCCGGGTCGGGCTCGAGGGTGACGTCCGCGGTCACCTCCAGGCTCTGCGGGGTACCGCCCGCCTCCCCGATCAGCGCCGACAGCTGCATGGCGTAGCAGGAGGTGTGTGCGGCGGCGATCAGCTCCTCCGGGCTGGTGGTGCCCCCGGCGTCGTCGGCGGCGCGCTTGGGGAAGGAGACGTCGAACGTGCCGACCTTCGAGCTGCTGAGCTCCACCTGGCCGGAGCCGTCGGCGAGCCCGCCGTTCCAGGCGGTGCGGGCGGTGCGCGTGGGCATGGCGTTCCTCTCGACGTGCGGATCCGGTCCCGTGCGGGGCCGCGGCCATCCTCCGCCGCGCGCCCGGGCGGCACCACCCCGGGCCCTTCCTCCCGCCCGTCTCCGGGTTCGGGCGCTCCCCATGGCCGCTTCGCCGCCCATCTCCGGGTTCGGGCGCTCCCCGTGCCGCTTTCGAGCGCCCGAACCCGGAGATGGGCGAGAAGGGGCCCGGCCAACGCGACGGCGCCCGGGCCCCCTCGGTGAGGGGACCCGGGCGCCGGGTCGTGCGGGGTGCGTCAGTCGCGCGCGGCCTGCGCGCCGCCCTCGCGCGAACCCCACG
>NZ_BAABIL010000213.1:0-9420 GCF_039542765.1 Kineococcus glutinatus | reverse complement strand
CTGAACCCGGCGCCGGCGTCGGCGGCGGGCTCGCGGGCGGTGGCGCCCTCGGGCGCGGCCCAGCCGTGCCGGCGGGCGTGGCGCACCAGCGAGGGACCGCTGGCGACGACCTCCAGGCAGCCGCGCCCGCCGCAGGGGCAGGGGTCGCCGTCGACGTCCACCGTCATGTGCCCGATGTGCCCGGCGTTGGCGGTGGGGCCGGCGTGCACGTGCCCGTCGAGGACGAGCCCACCGCCGACGCCGGTGGAGACGACGACGCCGAGCACGGCCCCCGCGCCGCGGCCGGCGCCCAGCCAGTGCTCCCCGATGGCCATGCAGATGCCGTCGCCGGCCAGCACCACGGGCACCGGGGCGCCGGTGAGGCCGGCGACGAGGTCGGCGACCCGGCTGCGCAGCGGGAAGTCGCGCCAGGCGCCGATGTTCACCGGGCTCACCGTGCCGCGCGCGCTGTCCAGCGGGCCGGCGGAGCTGATGCCCACGCCGGCGGGGCGGGGGGCGGCCGCGGGCAGCAGGTGCCCGGCGAGGGCGGTGACGGCGGCGAAGACGTCCTCCGCGTCGGCCGAGCGCGGGGTGGGCACGACGTGGGAGGCCAGGACGCCGCCGGCCGCGTCGACGAGGGCCGCGGCGAACTTGGTGCCGCCGATGTCGACGGCCAGCACGGGTCCGGCCGCGGCGGCGGCGCCGGCGGCGGGGACGAGAGGGGTGGTGGCGGACGTCATGGGGGAGGGACCTCTCCGGAGCCTCGCGCGACGAGGCGGGTGGGCAGGACGAGGGAGCGGACGCCGTCGGGGCCGGTGCCCTCGGCGCGGGCGAGGGCGAGGTCCGCCCCGAGGCGGCCCATGTCCTCCGGCTCGTGGGCGACGACCGTGATCCCGAGGACGTCGGCGAGGGCGAAGTCGTCGAAACCGACGAGCGCCGGCCGCGGGGCCGCCGGACCGAGCGAGCGCAGGGCGCGCAGGGCGCCGACGGTGTTGCGGTTGTTGGTGGTGAACAGGGCGGTGGGGGGTTCGCGCAGGGACAGCAGCTGGTGGGTGATGAGCTCGGCGGAGGCCTCGTCGTGGGAGTCCCCGCGCACGTGGCGCTGCCACTCGGCGATGCCCGCCGCGCGCAGGGCCTCGCCGAACCCCGCGACGCGCTCGCGGTGGGTGGAGAGCCGGGAGAAGTCCCCCACCAGGCCGATGCGGCGGTGCCCGGCGCGCAGCAGGTGCTCGGCCGCCGCGACGGCGCCGCGGCGGTTGTCGAGCACGATGGAGTCGATCTCGGCGCCCACGGGGCGGCGGTCGAGGCAGACCACGGGCATGCCGTGGCGCTGCTCGTCGGCGAGGTGGGCGCTGTCCTCGGTGGTGGGGACGACGAGCAGAGCCCGCACGCGCTGCTGCACGAGGCTCGCCGTCAGGGCGCGCTCGGTGGCCGCGTCCTCGTTGGTGCTGCAGGTCACCAGCTGCAGGCCGTGGCCGCGCAGCACCTGCTCGGCGCCGCGGGCGATGCGCGAGTAGAAGGGGTTGGCCAGGTCGCCGATGACGAGCCCGACGGAGGCGGCCCGCCCGCCCCGGCGCAGCTCGCGGGCGAGCCCGTTGAGCCGGAAGCCGAGCTGGTCGGCGGCGGCGTGCACCCGGGTGGACGTGACGTCGCGGACGTGGGCGTCGCCGTTGAGGGCGCGGGAGGCGGTCTTGATGCTGACCCCGGCCAGCTCGGCGACCTGCCGCAGGGTGGGGCGGCCGTCACCGGCCGCCGGGTGGGTGGTCGCGGTCACGGCCTCCTCCTCTCGCGTCGTCGCGGTGGACGGCAGCCGCAGCTGCGGGTGGCCGCCGGCGCATCCTGACATCGATGTCACGGCTTTGGCCAGCCTGCGTGCGGATGCCGGCCGGCGGCGCCGAACATGATTGCAACGGAACGGCAACGGCCGAGCTGAACAGGTTCAGCACCTCTTGACATCGATGTCATGAACCGGTGAAGCTCTGCCCGTCCCACCGGGTCGGAGCCCGGACCGGCCGCCCGCGGTCGCCGGTTCCGCCCGGGTACTCCCGCAGCGCGGCTGGAGGTCCGGCGCGCGCGACCCGTCGCCCCAGGAGACGCCGTGACCCAGTGCCAGCGCAGGCACCGTCACCGCTCCGCGGGCACCGCAGAGCCGTCCACCCAGCCGCAGTGATCACGAAGTCGT
Source organism: Kineococcus glutinatus (assembly GCF_039542765.1). Taxonomy (NCBI): domain Bacteria; kingdom Bacillati; phylum Actinomycetota; class Actinomycetes; order Kineosporiales; family Kineosporiaceae; genus Kineococcus; species Kineococcus glutinatus. The sequence continues at coordinate 7,259 of NZ_BAABIL010000213.1, read as the reverse complement.
GACGTCACCACCGAGGGGTCCCCAATGAACCGGAAGTCGCCCACCCGCCGCCGCGGTCTCACCGTCGCGGCCGCCCTCACCGGAGCATCCCTGCTGCTGGCCGCCTGCGGTGGCTCGGGGGAGGAGGGCGGCGCCTCCGGTGACGCCGCGACCACCCTCGTGGCCTACACCGGCCAGGCCGGGGACTGGCAGCTCAACTTCAACCCGTACTCGCCCTCCTCCATCGCCGGGCGGGGGACGATCTTCGAGCCGCTGTTCTTCATCAACAAGGCGCAGGAGTCCGAGCCCAAGCCGCTGCTGGGCACCGAGTACTCCTGGAACGCCGACGGCACCGAGCTGAGCGTCACCCTGCGCGAGGGCGTGACGTGGAGCGACGGCGAGCCCTTCACCGCCGACGACGTCGTCTTCACCTTCGACATGTTCACCGAGCACCCGGCCCTCAACGGCTTCGGGTGGAACGGCACCGTCACCGCCGTCGACGACACCCACGTCGTCTTCGCGTGGGACACCCCGGCGTACACCGCCGGCCCCGACGTCATCAGCCAGGTCTACATCGTGCCCGAGCACATCTGGAGCGGGATCGACCCCGAGACCGACGTCCTGGAGAAGCCCGTCGGCACCGGGGCCTACACGATCGGCGACTTCAAGGGCCAGGCGTTCACCCTGCTCGCCAACGACTCGTACTGGGGCGGCGCGCCGGCGGTCAAGACGATCCGCTTCCCCGCGCTGTCCGGCAACCAGGCCGGTGCCGACGCCATCGCCGCGGGGACGATCGACTGGCAGACCGGTCCCATCCCGGACATCCAGAACACCAACAAGAACTTCCCCAGGTACGACACCGGCACCGCCGCGCAGAACCAGATGGTGCTCGCCACCTGCTCGAACGCCGCGCTCGGCTGCACCGGTCCGCAGACCGACCCGGCCGTCCGCCGGGCGCTGTTCTACGCCATCGACCGCACCCAGCTGAACGCCCTGGCCTTCCAGGACACCGCCGCGGAGATCTCGCCGAGCTTCGCGCTGACGGCGACGCAGGAGAAGTGGATCTCCGATGCGGTCGAGCCGAAGACCGCCCCGGAGAAGGCCGACCCGGCCGAGGCCGGCAGCATCCTGGAGGCCGCCGGATACGCCAAGGGCGCCGACGGGATCTACGCCAAGGACGGGCAGAAGCTCAGCCTCACCATCGAGGTCGTCACCGGCTGGACCGACTACATCACCGCCCTGCAGACGATCACCGAGCAGGCCAAGAAGGCCGGCATCGAGCTGCAGGCCGCGCAGTCGTCCTGGAACGAGTGGACCGACAAGCGCATGAAGGGCGACTTCCAGCTCGCCATCGACTCGCTCTGGCAGGGCCCGGCCCCCGACCCGTACTACCTGTACAGCTACTTCTACCTCGGCGGGGACCAGACCTCCCCCGTCGGGACGAAGCCGGCCGGCAACAACTACGGCCGCTACAGCAACCCCGAGGTCGACGCCGCCATCCAGGCCCTCAAGGCGCTGCCGCTGGAGGACGAGGCCGGCCGCCAGCCGCTCTTCGACACCATCCAGACGGCCATCACCGCCGACATGCCCTACATCCCGATCCTCACCGGCGGCACGACGAGCATCTGGAACGTCGAGAAGTTCACCGGCTGGCCCACCGACGACAACCAGTACGCCTTCCCGGCGGTCTGGTCGGCGTTCGACGCCGCGGAGATCTACAAGACCCTCAAGCCGGCGGGCAGCTGACCCGAGGCGGACCGGCCGGGTGCCCCGCGGGCACCCGGCCCCCGCCGTGGTCGGCAGCGGACTCAGGACAGGTGCAGCCGTGAACTTCATCCTCAGAAAGCTCGGTTTCTACGCGGTGGCCTGCTGGGCGGCGATCACGCTGAACTTCGCCATCCCCCGCATGCTCCCGGGCGACCCCGTCGACATCCTGCTCGCCAAGCTCAGCCAGCGCGGCGGCACCGTCACCGCCGAGACCCGCAAGGCGTACGCCGCCCTCCTCGGCGGTGACACCGACGACCCGCTCCTCACCCAGTACTGGACGTACCTGACGAACCTCCTCAAGGGCGACCTCGGGGTGTCGATCAGCTACTTCCCGGCCAAGGTGACCGACGTCATCTCCGCGTCGATGCCCTGGACCGTCGTCCTCGTGGGCATCGCGACCCTGATCGCGGCCGTCATCGGGGTGCTGCTGGGGGCGGTCGCCGGCTGGCGGCCCGGCTCGTGGCTGGACTCCTTGGTGCCCGCCACCACGCTGCTGGCGGCGGTGCCCTACTTCTGGCTCTCCCTCGTGCTCGTCTACGTGCTCTCCCGGATGATGGGGCTGTTCCCCTCCCAGGGCGGCTACGACGTCGTGCTCACCCCCGGCTGGAACGCGGACTTCATCTCCTCCGCCGCCTACTACGGCTTCCTGCCGGCGCTGACGATCGTGCTGGCCTCCCTCGGCGGCTGGATCCTCGGGATGCGCAACATGATGGGCTCGACGCTGTCGGAGGACTACATCCTCACCGCGCGCGCCAAGGGGCTGCCGTCGCGGTGGATCCTGCGCAACTACGCCGCCCGCAACGCGGTCCTGCCCTCGGTCGCCGGCTTCGCCATCTCCCTGGGGTTCGTGGTCTCCGGCTCGGTGGTCACCGAGCAGGTCTTCTCATACCCCGGCATCGGATCGCGGCTGCTGGGGGCCGTGACGAACAACGACTACGCGCTCATGCAGGGCGTGTTCCTGTACATCACCCTGGCCGTGCTCGGCGCGAACCTCGTCGTCGACCTGCTCTACGGCCTCATCGACCCCCGCACCCGGGCACGGGCCTGAGGCCCCAGGAGAGCCATGACGAACATCCAGCCCGTCACCGGGCCCGCGGTCGAGGACCCGACCGAGCTGCTCGCCGCCGCCGACGGCGAGCAGGGCGGCAAGCCCAGGTCCGCGTGGCGGCTCATGCTGCCGACGATGACGCCGTGGCTCGCCCTCGGCCTCGTCCTGGTCGGCGGCATCGTCCTCTACGGGACCGTCGCGCGCTTCTTCGTCGGCGACCCCGACGCCATCCGCGACATCGGCATGACCGGTCCGTCGCGGGAGCTGCTGCTGGGCACCACGCAGACCGGTCAGGACGTGTTCGCCCAGCTCGCGCACGCCACGTGGGGCTCGCTGCAGATCGGCTTCCTGGTCGGTGTCCTGGCCACCGTGCTGTCGGCGTTCTTCGGCATCTACGGCGCCTACCTCGGCGGGTTCGCCGACGAGGCGTTCTCGCTGCTGTCGAACGTCTTCCTCGTCATCCCCGGCCTGCCGCTGGTCATCGTGATCTCCGGTTTCGTGCCCCGGGAGAGCCGCGGGCTGTGGACGATCGCCGTCGTGCTGGCCCTCACCAGCTGGGCCGCCTCGGCCCGGGTGCTGCGGGCGCAGACGCTGTCGGTGCGCAACCGCGACTACGTCGCCGCGGCCCGGATCGCCGGGGAGAGGCCGTGGCGGGTCATCGCCGTGGAGATCCTGCCCAACCTGCTGCCCGTGCTCGCCTCCCAGTTCGTCTTCGCGGTCATCGCCGCGGTGCTCGGCGAGGCCGGCCTGTCCTTCCTCGGCCTGGGGGCCTCGAACTCCTCGACGCTGGGCACGATGCTCTTCTACGCGCAGAACGGCTTCGCGCTGCCGCTGGGGGCGTGGTGGTGGTTCCTGCCGCCGGGTCTGATCATCGCGCTGCTCGGGATGGGCCTGGCGCTCATCAACTTCTCCATCGACGAGATCATCAACCCCAAGCTGAAGAACGTGCGCCTGCACCGCAGGCGCGCGCGCCTGCTGGCGAAGGCGGAGAAGAGGGCGGCCGCGGCATGAGCACCACCACCACCGTGACGCCGCAGCAGCGGCGCACCGCGCGCGAGCCCGTGCTCAGCGTCCGCGACGTCACCGTCGTCTACGAGACCGAGCGCCCCGTGACCGCGGTCGAGGGCGCGAGCTTCGAGCTGGGCCGGGGGGAGATCCTCGGCCTGGCCGGGGAGTCCGGCTGCGGCAAGACGACCCTCGCCTACGCGGTCAACCGCCTGCACCTGCCGCCGGCGCGCATCGCCTCGGGCAGCGTGACCTTCCACGACCGCAGCGGCGAGAACGTCGACGTCCTCGCCCTGCAGGACGAGGCGCTGCGCCGCTTCCGCTGGTCGAAGCTGTCGATGGTGTTCCAGGGCGCCATGAACGCCCTGAACCCGGTGCGCACCATCGGCGCCCAGCTCGACGACACGCTGCGCGCGCACACCTCCGGCACCGACAGGCACACCCGGCGCGAGCGCTGCGCCGACGTCCTCGTGCGGGTGGGCGTGGACCCGCTGCGGCTGAGGTCCTACCCGCACGAGCTGTCCGGCGGCATGCGGCAGCGCGTCATGATCGCCATGGCGATGCTGCTGGAACCGCAGATCATGATCATGGACGAGCCGACGACCGCGCTCGACGTCGTCGTGCAGCGCGACATCCTGCGCGAGATCGTCCGGCTGCGCGACGAGCTGGACTTCGCCGTCGTCTTCATCACCCACGACCTGCCCCTGCTGCTGGAGATCTCCGACCGGATCGCCGTCATGAAGGGCGGGCGGATCGTCGAGCTCGACGCCGCGCGCACCCTCTACACCGCGGCCCGCCACCCCTACACCCGCAAGCTGCTCGGGTCCTTCCCGAGCCTGAGCGGCGACCGCGGCGCGTTCATCCGCACCGGCGCCGTCGACGAGCCGGAGGAGCTGCCGTGACCAGCGTCGACGTCACCAACCTCGTCAAGGACTACGGGATCCGCGACGGCCTGCGCCGCCGCGACCTGCGGGCCGTGGACCGGGTGAGCTTCAGCCTGCTGCCGCGCCGCACCGTCGCCCTCGTCGGGGAGTCCGGTTCCGGCAAGTCCACCATCGCCAAGCTGCTGACCCGGCTGGAGAAGCCCACCTCCGGGCGGATCGACGTGCGGCTCGGCGACGGCACCCCCGTGGTGGGGTCGCTGTACCGCCGGCACGTGCAGATGGTGTTCCAGGACCCCTTCGCGTCGCTGAACCCGTTCCACTCCGTCGAGCACCACGTCGCCCGGCCGCTGCGCATCCACGGGCGCACCCGGGGTGCGGCGGCCACCCACGAGCGGGTGCTGGAGATGCTGCGCCGGGTGAACCTCACCCCCGCCGAGCACATGGCCGCCCGGCGCCCGCACGAGCTGTCCGGCGGCCAGCGCCAGCGCGTCGCCATCGCCCGCGCCCTCGCCCCCGGCGCGCAGGTCCTCGTCGCCGACGAGCCGGTGTCCATGCTCGACGTGTCCATCCGCCTCGGCGTGCTGAACCTGCTGGCGCGCCTGCAGCGGGAGGACGACCTCGCCGTCCTGTACATCACCCACGACCTGGCCACCGCGCGGCACTTCTCCGACGAGATCCTCGTGCTCTACCGGGGCCGGGTGGTGGAGCGCGGCCCCGCCGACGCGGTCATCCTCGACCCCCACCACGACTACACCAAGCTGCTGGCGCAGGCCGCCCCCGACCCCGAGCGGGTGGGCGGGGTGATCGCCTCCTCACCGGTGGACCGGTCCGGGATCGACAACTCCGTCTGCTTCGACCACCACACCGGGCAGTGGGAGCACATCGACGACGTCGCCGCCCGCGCCGGCGTCCCCGACCGGCACGCCACCGAGAAGAGGATCGCATCGTGACCACCGACGCCCTGGACGCGCCGAGCCGGGCCGGCGAGCGGGACGGCGCCCCTGTGGCGGTCGCCACCACCTCCCTGGACTCCGCCGCCGGCGTGACCTGGACGCTGCTCGCCCTCGCCGGGCCGCTGCCCGAGGCGGCGGCCGCGCTGCGCGGGGCCGGCGTCCCCGCCACCGTCCCCGGCGTCGTGCACACCGACCTGCTCGCCGCCGGGGCGATCGCAGACCCCTTCGACGGCGACAACGAGGCCCGGCTCGCCTGGATCGGGCGCACCGGCTGGTCCTACCGCGCGGTGTTCGGCTGGACCCCCGACGGGCGCCCGCGCCAGGAGCTCGTGGCGCACGGCCTGGACACCGTCGCCGTGCTGCGGCTCAACGGCACCGAGGTCGGCCGCGCCGCCAACCAGCACCGCACCCACCGCTTCGACGTCACCGGGCTGCTGCGCGAGGGCGACAACGAGCTGGTCGTCGAGTTCGAGGCCCCGGTGGACGCGGCCGAGCGGCTCGCCGCCGAGCAGGGCCCGCGCCCGCACGTCAACCACCACCCGTTCAACGCCGTCCGCAAGACGGCCAGCAACTTCGGCTGGGACTGGGGGATCGACGTCGCCACGGTCGGCATCTGGCGCTCCCTGGCGCTGGAGTCCACCGGCGTCGCGCGCATCCGCGCCGTCCGCCCGCTGGCCGGTGTCGACGGCGGGCGCGGCGTGCTCACCGCGCACGTCGACGTCGAGCGGGTGCCCGGCGCGCAGGACGCCACCGGCACCGTCGTCGTCGAGGTCGCCGGCCGGGCCACCCGCGTCCCGCTGGCCGCCGGCGCCGGCACCGCGGTGGCCGTCGTCGAGGTCCCCGACGCGCAGCTGTGGTGGCCGCGCGGGTACGGCGGGCAGCCGCTGTACGACGTCGCGGTGCGCCTGGAGCTGGACGCCGGGCCCACCGACACCTGGAGCGGGCGGGTCGGTTTCCGCACCGTCACCCTCGACGTCGCCCCCGACGAGCACGGCAGCCCGTTCACCGTCTCCGTCAACGGCCGCCCCGTGAACGTGCGCGGCGCCAACTGGATCCCCGACGACGCCTTCCTGCCGCGCCTGGACCGCGGCACGTACGAGCGCGGCGTCCGCGACGCCGTCGAGGCGAACATGAACCTGCTGCGCGTCTGGGGCGGCGGGATCTACGAGAGCGAGGACTTCTACGACCTCTGCGACGAGCAGGGCGTGCTCGTCTGGCAGGACTTCCTCTTCGCCTGCGCCGCCTACCCCGAGGAGGAGCCGCTGCGCTCGGAGGTCGAGGCCGAGGCCCGCGAGGCCGTCACCCGGCTGTCCCGGCACGCCAGCCTGGCCCTGTGGAACGGCGGCAACGAGAACGTCTGGGGCTACGTGGAGTGGGGCTGGCGGGTACCGCTGGCCGGGCGCACCTGGGGAGCGGGCTACTACCTCGACCTGTTGCCCCGGATCGTCGCCGAGCTGGACCCGCGCACCCCGTACTCCGCGGCCAGCCCCTTCTCGTACACGGAGTACCTGCACCCCAACGACCCCCGCCACGGCACGGTGCACATCTGGGACGTGTGGAACTCCCGGGACTACTCCGCCTACCGCGAGTACGCCCCCCGCTTCGTCTCCGAGTTCGGGTTCC
>NZ_BAABIL010000212.1:0-3621 GCF_039542765.1 Kineococcus glutinatus | reverse complement strand
AGACCGTCGGCACGGACACCCCCGCCGCGCGCGCGATCTCGGTGATCGTCACGGCGCGGCCGCGGGTCTCGGACATGGGCACCTCCCGCGGGTCAGCGTACGGCGGCGCGGGAGGCGCCCGGCGGTGGTCGGCGGTGGTCGGCGGTGGTCGGGGTGGTCGGTCGGCCCGCGGGCGCGACCGGGCGGCGCGGGACGTGTGGCACGCTGGCAGCGGCGAGGGGGCCCGTTCCCGCCCCCCACCCGACCGGAAGGCCCGCACCGCCCGTGTCCACCTGGACGTTGCTGCTCATCGCCCTCGGCGTCTCCGCCGACGCCTTCGCCGTCGCCCTCGGTCGCGGCCTGCACATCCGCCGGCTCAGCGTCCGCGACGCCGCGGCCATCACCGTCTCGTTCGGCCTGTTCCAGGCCCTCATGCCGGTGCTGGGCTGGCTGGTGGGGGTGCGGCTGCAGGACCACATCGCCGAGGTCGACCACTGGGTCGCGTTCGGCCTGCTGGCCCTCATCGGCGGCAAGATGCTCCACGAGGCCCTGTCCGCCGGCGAGGACGACGAGGAGGACGAGGACCACATCGGGCTGCGCGAGCTGCTCGTGCTGTCGGTGGCCACCAGCGTCGACGCCCTGGCCGTCGGGGTCGGTTTCGCGTTCCTGGACGTCGCCATCGCCCCGGCCGCCGTCACGATCGGGGTCGTCACGGCGGCCGTCTCGCTGGCCGGGGTGCTCATCGGCCACCGCGCCGGGGCCCGGTTCCGCGGGCCCGCGGAGATCGTCGGCGGCCTGGTCCTCATCCTCATCGGCGTGCGGATCCTGCTGGACCACCTCGGCGTGTGGTGACCGGCCCCGGGCCCGGTCACCACACGCCGCGCACCCGGGGCCGGTCAGAGGAACGCGACCGCCCCGTCGTCCAGGCCGTAGGTCGCGCCGGTGATGCGCAGGTGCCCCGCCTCGACGGCTCCCGCCAGCAGCGGGTCCGCGGCCAGGGCCGCGACGCCGTCGCCCACGTTCAGGCGCACCGCCTCCGCCAGCCGGTGTGCCTCGTCCGTGCCGGCGAGCGCCCGCTCCGCGGCCGGGCGGATCGCGTCGACGAGGGAGTCGATCGCGGTGCCCGAGGGCCCGGAACCCTTCTCCACCGCCTCCAGCGTGGCGCTCACCGCACCGCACCTCTCGTGCCCGAGCACCACCAGCAGCGGGGCGTGCAGGTGCTCGACGCCGTACTGGATGCTGCCGAGGACGGGCGGCGCGAGGACCTGGCCGGCGGTGCGCACCACGAACAGGTCCCCGAGGCCCTGGTCGAACACCAGCTCCGGCGGCACGCGGGAGTCCGCGCAGGACAGCACGATCGCGAACGGGTGCTGGCCCCGTGCGACCTGCCGGCGGCGCGCCGGGGTGCTGTCGGGGTGCTGCGCGCGGGCCGCGGCGAACCGGGCGTTGCCCTGCCGCAGCAGCTCCAGCGCCTCGTCCGGGTCGGTGATCTCCTCCGGGCGCTGCTGCGCCGCACCTGGCACCACCGGGGCGTCGTCCGTGCCGCACGCGGTCAGCAGCGCGCCCCCGCCCAGCGCGGTGGCCCAGCCGAGCAGGCCGCGCCTGGTGGTGCCCGTCCCCTCCCCGGCCCCCGCCGTGCGGGTGCGCGCGGGCAGCGTGGATCCTTCGAACGTCATCGGTTTCCCCCCCGGTGGTGCCGCGCGGCCCCCGCCGCGCGGTGTGCACGGTCCCCCCGGAACGTGCGCCCGGAACGCTACGCCCGGTCGCGCGCGCTGCCCAGGGGGTTTTCCGCCGCCCGCGGCGCTACCGTCGGGCGGTGCCCGACGCCGCTGACCTGCTGGACGCCTACGACGCCCTGTGCCGCACCACCGAGGTGGACGGGTTCCCCCCGGGCACGCTCATCGAGGTGGACGACCCGCTGGTCCGCGTCCACGACCGCCGTCGCGGTTTCCTGTGCACCCCGCCGGACCTGCGGCTGGACGGCCCGGCGGTCGACGCGCTCATCGAGCGCCAGCGCGACGTCTTCGCCGCCCGCGGCACGGCGGTGGAGTGGAAGCACCGCTCCCACGACCTGCCCGCCGACCTGCCCGAGCGCCTGCTGCGCGCCGGGTTCGTCGCCGAGGAACCCGAGACGGTGCTCGTCGCCGAGGTGGCCGACGTGCTCGGGCTGGACGCGCAGCCCCCCGCGGGCGTGGTGCTGCGGCAGGTGTGCGAGGAGGCCGACCTGGTGCGCGTCGCGGCCCTGGAATCCCTCGTGTGGGGCGAGGACCGCGGCTGGCTCGTCGCGGACCTGCGCGCGGCCTGCACCGCGGCGGTCCCACCGGCGGCGGTGTTCACCGCGGAGGCGGACGGTGAGGTGGTCGCGGCGGCCTGGCTGGTGGAACAACCCGGCTCCGGTTTCGCGGGCCTGTGGGGCGGTTCGACCCACCCCGCGTGGCGGGGCCGGGGCGTCTACCGGTCCCTGGTGGCGGCGCGCGCCCGCCTCGCCGCGCAGCGGGGGGTGCGCTGGTTGCAGGTCGACGCGTCCGCGGACAGCAGGCCCGTCCTGGAGCGGCTCGGTTTCACCGCCGTCACGACGGTCACGGCCTACGTCTGGACGCCGCAGGCCTCCCCGGGGGCCACCGCCGCCGGCGACGAGGCCGCCGGCACCGACGAGGTCGCGGGCACCGACCCCGCGCTGCTGCCGGTCCTGGCGGAACTGCGGGAGCGCGAGCCGCTGTTCCACCGGCCCGCACCGGGCGCGGGCGCGGACGACCTGGAGCGGCAGGTCGACCCGGGGTTCTGGGAGGTCGGTGCGTCGGGCCGGTGCTACTCCCGGGGCCACGTGCTGGAGGTGCTGCGCCGCCGCGCCGAGGACGGCGACGACGGCGGCCCCTGGGAGACGTCCGGGTTCGCCTGCCGGGAACTGGGCCCGGGCACGTACCTGCTCACCTACCTGCTGCGCCAGGGCGGGCGGTTCACCCGGAGGGCGACGATCTGGCGGCGGACCCCCGCGGGCTGGCAGGTGCTGTACCACCAGGGCACCCCCGTCGCGGGCTGAAACCCCCGGTCCTGCGGGTCTTGACGGACCACTTGCTTTTTGCAAGCGTGAACACCGCCCACGCACCGGGACCGCGAGAGGGAGAACACGATGACCGCGATGTTCGTCAACCTGCCGGTGACCGACCTGGAGCGCGCGAAGGCGTTCTACACGGCGCTCGGGTTCACCATCAACCCGCTGTTCACGGACCACAACGCCGCTTGCGTCGTCGTCGAGGACGGCCACAGCTACTTCATGATCCTGACGCGCGAGTTCTTCCAGACCTTCACCGACCTGCCGATCGGCGACCCGGCCGTGAACCCGTCGGTGGCGACCGCGATCTTCCTCGACAGCCGCGACGACGTCGACGCGGCCGTCGCCGCCGGCACCGCCGCGGGCGGCTCGGAGCCGCGCCCCGCCGCCGACCACGGCTTCATGTACCAGCGCCAGCTCACCGACCCCGACGGCAACGTCCTGGAGTTCGGCTGGATGGACCCGGCCGCCGCCGAGCAGGGCCCCCAGGCCCTCGCGGAGCAGCAGGCCTGAGGGCGGTGGCCGCACGCGGGTACGGGCAGTACGACGGCGTCACGCGCGCCCTGGAGATCGTGGGCGAGCGCTGGGCC
>NZ_BAABIL010000211.1:0-11533 GCF_039542765.1 Kineococcus glutinatus | reverse complement strand
CCCCGCGGCGCAGCACGAGGCGCGGCCCGGCGCCCGCCGGGCCTGCCGCCGGGCTCACCCCGCCGTCGATGCCCGCCCCCTGATCCTCGTCACCGCGAACGCCACCACCAGCATCCCGGCGGCCAGCACCACCCCCCGGGAGTACATCGACACCCAGGTTTCCACGTGCTGCCAGTTCGCGCCCAGGCCGTAGCCGGCCAGGACGAACGCGGTGTTCCACAGCCCGCTGCCCACCGTGGTGAGCAGCGCGAAGCGCGCCAGCGGCATCCGCGCCACCCCGGCCGGCACGGACACCAGGCTGCGCACGACCGGCACGAAGCGCCCGAGGAACACCGCGGCGCCGCCGTGGCGGTCGAACCACGCCTCGGCGCGGTCCAGGTCGTCCAGGCGCACCAGCGGCAGCCGGTCGACGACCGCGCGCAGGCGCCGGCGCCCCAGGAACGCCCCCAGCGCGTAGAGCACGAGGGCACCCACGAGGGAACCGGCCGTCGTCCACGCCAGCACCTCCACGAGGCCGAGCTCGCCGCGGCTGGCGGTGAACCCCGCCAGGGGCAGGACGACCTCGCTGGGGATGGGTGGGAAGAGGTTCTCCAGGGCGATGGCGGCGCCGGCCCCCGGCCCGCCGAGGGACTCCATGAGGGACACGGCCCAGCCGGTGGGCGACGCGGTGGAGGTCGTCGAGGTCATGCCCCGAGACTCGCCGGGCGCGGTGCACCCCCACCACGGGGAGGACCGCACGACCGGGCTGCGGAAAACCCCACCCCCGGCCCGCGGGGCGCGCCCGGGTTCCCCGCCGGGCCGAACCGGTGTGCCGCTCAACGGGAAGGGTGCCGACGCGGACCGCGACGGTCGGGATGCTCGGCGAGCGCCGCCCCGGCCCGTGCCCGGGTCCGCGCGGCACGGCACGACCAGCCCGGCGACGGAGCCCGGCTGGACCACGGATCGCAGGAGAGCTCATGTGCGACACGCCCACCGGCACCCCCGAGGACGTCACCGGCGCCGCGGCGCCGGGGACCTCCCGGCGACACCTGCTGCAGAGCGCGCTGACCGCCGGCCGGGCGGCGCTCGCGGTCGGGGCCCTCGGCACCGCCCGGCCCGCGGCGGCGCGCGCCGCGGCGACCGGGACCGCTGCCGGCGGCGACCGCATCGTCGTCCTCGGGCTCGACGGCGGCCCGAAGATCAACACCGCGGCCCCGCCGCTGCCGTCGGCCAAGCCGGCGCTGGCCCTGGTGGCCGGCGGCAGCACCTACCTGGTGGACTGCGGCCTGGACACCACCCGGCAGCTGGTGCGCGCCGGGCTCTCGTTCGCGGACGTGCACGACGTCCTGCTCACCCACCACCACCTCGACCACACGTCCGGCCTGCCCGGGCTCGCGCTGCACAGCTGGACGACGACCCCCGCCCGGGGCGACCTGCGGGTGTGGGGCCCACCCTCGACGTCCCGTCAGGTGAAGGGCGTCAAAGCCGCCTTCGGCGAGGAGGTCGACCTGTTCGAGTCCGGGGGCGGGTTCGGGGCCTTCCCGGGCCTGCGGGGGCACGACGTGACCATCCCGCGCCGCGGCGGGATCCAGCGCGTGCTGGAGGACGGGAACGTCGTCGTCCACGCCACCCGGGTGTTCCACGGGCCCGAGGTCGAGGACGCCTACGCCTACCGCTTCACCGTCAAGCGCACCGGCAAGGTCGTCGTCTTCTCCGGCGACACCGCCGCACCCGACGCCGCGCTGATCGAGCTCGCCCACGGCTGCGACGTGCTGGTGCACGAGGCGCAGGACAACGACAACGTCGAGAAGATCGTGGCCTCGATCCCCGACCGCGCCCAGGCCGCCGCGCTGCGCACCCACCTGCTGGAGTCGCACTCGAACGTGGCCGACCTCCCCGGGGTGGCCCGGGCGGCGGAGGCGCGCACGCTCGTGCTGTCCCACTACACGCCGCTGCCGCAGCCGCCGTCGGTGTACCTCGCGAAGGCGCGCGCCGCGGCCGAGCGCGTCGGTTACCGGGGCAGGATCGTCGCGCCGGCGGAACTGGACGTCATCGCCCTCTGACCCCCCGCCGCTACCGCAGCGCCGCGGCCCGCCCGGGGTCGAGCACGCCCGCGAGCTCGTCCTCCACGGCGCCCACCGCGTCCTCCACCGAGCGCAGCAGCGCGACCCCGGCGCTGGAGGCGTGCAGCAGGACGCGGCGGCGGTCGGCGGGGTCGGCGCTGCGGTAGACGGCGCCGACGTCGACGAGGTGGTCCACGGCGCGGGTCGCGGTCGCCGGCGCCAGCAGCAGCGCCTCCACCACGTCGCTCATCGAGCTGCCCGCGTTGTGCGCCGCGTGGCTCAGCACGCGCCAGCGGTCGACGCTGAGGCCGCTGGGCTGCAGGGCGGTGGAGAGCCGGTCCTCGACGACGGCCGCGGCGTGCAGCGCGTCGCGCAACGTCCTGCCGTGCACGGGCGCACCTCCTGCTCGGACCGGTCCCGCACCCGGGGGTGCTGTGGGATCGTGGTCAGCATGCCAGAGCGACCGCTGCTCGGCGCCGTCCCGCCCCCGGGGTTCACCCGACCTCCACGCCCGCCGTCCCCGCAGAACTCCTCCACCGCTTCGTCCCGCGCTTCGTTCCGGGTGGCGCTGGTCGTGCCCCGGCAGGGCCCGGCGGGCATGTTCGCCCTGTCGTGCCGCGCGGCGGCGCTGCTCGCGGCCACCGAGATCGACCGCGCGGGCGGTGTGGGCGGGCGCCCGGTGGAGCTGGTCGACGTCGACGGGGGCGCCGAGCCGGCGGCCGTGGCCCGCCAGGTGGCGCTGCTGGTGCGCGCCGGCGCCGTCGACGCGGTGCTGGGCTGGCACCTGTCGAGCGTGCGGCAGGCCCTGGCGCCGGTGGTGGCCGGCCGCGTGCCGTACGTGTACGCCACCGCCTACGAGGGCGGGGAGCGGCACTCGGGGGTGCTGTGCAGCGGTGAGCTGCCGGGCGAGCAGGTGGTGGCCGCGCTGGCGTGGCTGCGCGCGCAGACCGGGGTGCGCCGCTGGTTCCTGGTGGGCAACGACTACGTGTGGCCGCGCACGACGGCGCGGCGGACGGCGGCGGCGCTGCGGCGGGTGGGTGTGGCGGTGGTGGGTTCGCGCTACCTGCCGCTGGGCTGCCCCGACGACGCGGTGTGGCCGGGCGTGCTGGAGGCGGTGGTGCGCAGCGGCGCCGAGGGGGTGCTGATGCTGCTCGTGGGTTCGGACGGGGTGCGGTTCAACCGGGAGTTCGCGGCGGCGGGGCTGGACGGTGCGCTGCTGCGGTTCAGCCCGTTCATGGACGAGACGATGCTGCTGGCCAGCGGCCCGGGGGCCACCCGAGGGCTGTTCGCGTCGGCGGGGTGGTTCGCGAGCCTCGCCTCGGCCTCCGCGCTGCAGTTCACCCGCGACTTCGCCACCGCTTTCGACCTGCTGGCCGCCGCGGCGCCGGCGGGTCCGGGCGCACCGTCACCGGGCACGATGGCGGAGTCGACGTACGCGGGCCTGCACCTGCTGGCGGCCCTGGGCCGCGGGGGCGTGCCCTCGGTGGCGGACGTGCAGCGGGCGCGGGCCGGCTGGGCGTGGGACTCCCCGCACGGGACGGTGGACCTGCGCGGCGGCGGGGCCGGGCACCCCGTGCACGTCGCGGTCGCCGACGGGGTCGGTTTCGACGTGCTGGCCCGCGTCGGCCGGGGCCGCTGACGGCCGTTCCCGGGCCGCCGTGTTTCGCGGGTGTTTCCCGGCCGTCAATTCTTCGGTCCCCTGCACGGCAACGGCTCCGAGTCGCTGGACCGCCACCGACCGGGCGTCCTAGCGTCCAGATGCTTCCAGATGGAACCAACGGCTCCGAGAGGTCCCGATGAGCAACCCCACGACCAGCGCACCGCCCCCCGGCGGCACCAACACCCACCCCGGTGTGCACGTCGGCGCCGCGACCGCGGAGACGCTGGAGGACTACACCCTCCGCTTCGCACCCCGGCACTACCGGCGCTGGACGCCGGGCGTGGTCGCCACCTCCGCCCTCGGCGGCATCGCCTACCTCGCCGACTTCTCCATCGGCGCGAACATCGGCATCGCCCACGGCACCGTCAACGCGCTGCTGGGGATCGCCGTGGCGGCGGTCGTCATCTTCGTCACCGGGTTCCCCCTGGCGTACTACGCCGCGCGCTACAACCTCGACCTGGACCTCATCACCCGCGGTTCCGGCTTCGGCTACCACGGGTCGGTCGTCACCAACGTCATCTTCGCGACGTTCACGTTCATCTTCTTCGCCCTCGAGGGCTCCATCATGGCGCAGGGCCTGGAACTCGGGCTGGGGGTCCCGCTCTGGCTGGGCTACGCCGCCTCGACGATCATCATCTTCCCGCTCGTCGTGTACGGCATGAAGGTCCTCTCGACGCTGCAGGTGTGGACGACGCCGCTGTGGCTGGTCCTCATGGTCATCCCCTTCGCCTACCTCGTGATCTCCCACCCGGAGTCGGTGTCGCAGTTCACCTCCTACGCCGGCCAGGACGGCACGGGCGGCACCGTCAGCATCGCCGCGGTCATGCTCGCCGCCGGCGTGTGCCTGTCCCTCATCGCCCAGATCGCCGAGCAGATCGACTACCTGCGCTTCATGCCTCCGCGCACCCCGGAGAACTCCCGTCGCTGGTGGACCGCGGTCGTGCTGGCCGGGCCGGGCTGGGTGGTCTTCGGCGCCCTCAAGCAGGCCATCGGGCTGTTCCTGGCCGTGTACCTCATCGCCTCCCTCGACCCGGACGCCGCCGCCACCGCGAACGAGCCGGTGCACCAGTTCCTCGGAATCTACGAGGAGATGATGCCCGGCTGGCTGGCGCTGGTCCTGGCCGTCGTGCTCGTCGTCATCTCCCAGATCAAGATCAACGTGACGAACGCCTACTCCGGCTCGCTGGCGTGGACGAACTCCTACACCCGCATCACCAAGCACTACCCCGGCCGCCTGGTGTTCGTCGGCGTCAACCTCCTCATCGCGCTGACGCTGATGGAGGCCAACATGTTCGACTTCCTCAACGGCATCCTCGGCTTCTACGCCAACTGCGGCATCGCCTGGATCTGCACCGTGGCCACCGACATCGTCGTGAACAAGTACCTGCTGAAGCTGTCCCCGATGGTGCCGGAGTTCCGCCGCGGCATGCTGTACCCGGTCAACCCCGTCGGCTTCGTCTCGCTGCTGCTGTCGGCCGGGCTGTCCATCCTGGTCTTCTTCGGCGCCTTCGGCGACGGCATCCAGCCCTACTCCCCCATGGTCGCCGTCGTGCTCGCCGTGGTCTGCCCGCCCGTCCTGGCCGTCGCCACCAGGGGCAGGTACTACCTGCGCCGCGACGACGACGGCATCGCCGCGCCGATGTTCGACGAGCACGGCAACCCCTCCGGGGAGGTGTTCACCTGCCACGTCTGCCGGCAGGACTACGAGCGCCCCGACGTGGCCGCCTGCGCCACGCACGACGACGTCGTGTGCTCCCTGTGCCTGTCCACGGACAAGGTCGCCGACCACGTCCTGCCGGCGCGGGGCTGACGCCACGACCCCGACGCGGTCCCGGCACCGCGGTCCCGGCACCGCGGTCCCGGCGCCACGGTCCCGGCGCCACCGGGGGGAGCACCCCCGGTGGCGCCGGCGGGGCGGTGCGGCAGGATCCGGCGCGGCACCCGACGAGCACCAGGGAGAGGAGGACCCGGGCGTGCACCTCAGTCCGGCCGACACCGAGAAGCTGCTGCTGGCGGTCGCGGGCATGGTGGCCCGCGACCGCCTGGCCCGCGGCGTCAAGCTCAACCACCCCGAGGCGGTGGCGCTGCTGAGCACCTGGGTGGTGGAGCGGGCCCGCGAGGGCGCCCGCGTCGTCGACCTCATGGACTCCGGCCGCCGCGTGCTGACCCGCGAGCAGGTCATGCCGGGGGTCGCGGAGATGCTCGGCGACGTCCAGGTCGAGGCCACGTTCCCCGACGGGCGCAAGCTCGTCACGCTCCACGAGCCGATCTCGTGAGCGGCCCCCGCAGCTCCGGCCCCGGCGCCGTCCGCGTGCGGCCGGGCACGATCGTGCTCAACGGCGACCGCGGCCCGGACGAGCGCCTGGAGCTGGTGGTGGAGAACACCGGCGACCGGCCGGTGCAGATCGGCTCCCACCTGCACCTGCCCGACGCCAACGCCGCCCTCGCCTTCGACCGCGCCGCCGCGCGCGGGTTCCGCCTCGACGTCCCCTCGGGCACGTCCGTCCGCTTCGAGCCGGGGGTCTCGCGCACCGTGGCGGCCGTCGCGCTGCGCGGCGACCGGCGCGTGCCGGGTCTGCAGATCGACCCGGAAGGAGGCCACCTCGGTGGCTGAGATCGACCGCGCCGCCTACGCCGCGCTCTACGGCCCCACCACCGGCGACCAGGTCCGCCTCGGCGACACCGACCTGTGGATCGAGGTGGAGGCCGACCTCACCGCCGGTGGGGAGGAGGCCGTCTTCGGCGGCGGCAAGTCCGTCCGGGAGTCGATGGCGCAGGGCACCACCACCCGCGCCGACGGTGCCCCGGACACCGTCATCACCAACGCCGTCGTCCTCGACCACACGGGGGTCTACCGCGCCGACGTGGGCATCCGCGACGGCGTCATCTGCGGCATCGGCCGCGCCGGCAACCCCGACGTCGCGGACGGCGTGCACCCGGCGCTGCGGATCGGCCCGTCCACCGACGTCGTCTCCGGCGAGGGGCGCATCCTCACCGCCGGCGGCATCGACACCCACGTCCACCTCATCTCCCCCTCCCAGGTGCACGAGGCGCTCGCGGCCGGGCTGACCACCATCGCCGGCGGCGGCACCGGGCCCAGCGAGGGCACCAAGGCCACCACCGTCACCCCCGGCGCCTGGCACCTGGCCACCGCGCACCGGTCGCTGGACGCCCTGCCCGTCAACGTGCTGCTGCTCGGCAAGGGCAACACCGTCAGCGCCGCCGGGCTGGCGGAGCAGGCCCTGGCCGGGGCCGCCGGGTACAAGGTCCACGAGGACTGGGGCTCCACCCCCGCGGCGATCGACGCGGCGCTGCGGGCGGCGGAGGAGTTCGGCCTGCAGGTCGCGCTGCACTCCGACTCCCTCAACGAGGCCGGCTACGTGGACTCCACGATCGCCGCCATCGCGGGGCGCTCCATCCACGCCTTCCACACCGAGGGCGCCGGCGGCGGGCACGCGCCCGACGTCATCACCGTCGCCTCGCTGCCCAACGTCATCCCCGGCTCGACGAACCCGACGCTGCCGCACACCGTGAACACCGTGCCCGAGCACCTGGACATGCTGCTCGTCTGCCACCACCTCAACCCGGCCGTGCCGGAGGACCTGGCGTTCGCCGAGTCCCGCATCCGCGCCACGACCATCGCGGCGGAGGACGTGCTGCACGACATCGGTGCCCTGTCCATCACGAGTTCCGACGCGCAGGCGATGGGCCGCATCGGGGAGGTCGTCACCCGCACCTGGCAGGTCGCGCACGTCATGAAGGCGCGCCGCGGCCCGCTGTCGGAGACGTACCCGGCCGACAACGAGCGGGCCCGCCGCTACGTCGCCAAGTACACGATCAACCCGGCGGTCGCGCACGGCATCGACCACCTCGTCGGCTCCGTCGAGGTGGGCAAGATGGCCGACCTGGTGCTGTGGGACCCGGCGTTCTTCGGGGTGCGGCCCTCCGTCGTCCTCAAGGGCGGCGCGCTCGTCCTGGGGGCCCTCGGCGACCCGAACGCGTCCATCCCCACCCCGCAGCCGGTGCTGCTGCGCCCGGCGCTGGCGCACCCGGTGGGCGCGGACGTGTCGGTGAGCTTCGTCTCCCCCGCCGCCCTGCAGGACGGCCTCGCCGGCCGGCTCGGGCTGCGCCGGCGCCTGGAGGCGGTGCGCGACACCCGCGCCGTCGGCAAGGCGCAGATGGTGCACAACTCCGCCACCCCGCGCATCGAGGTGGACCCGGAGACGTTCGCCATCCGCATCGACGGCGACCTCGTCGAACCCGCGCCCGCGGAGGTCCTGCCGCTGGCCCAGCTCTACCAGATGTTCTGACGGGCGCCCCGTGCACAGTCCCGATCTCGTGCTGGCCCTGCTGGCCGACGCCCGGCTGCCCGTCGGCGCGCACACGCAGTCCGGCGGGCTGGAACCGGCGATGACCCACGGGGGTCTCACCTCCGCCGGGGTGCCGGGGTTCCTGGCGGGCCGGATCGCCACGGTCGTCGCCGTGGAGGCCGGCACCGCCGTGGTGGCCCGGCACCGCGCCCTGGCCGGGCTCGACCCCGCCCCCGTGGTGGCGGCGTGGGCGGCCCGCACCCCCAGCGCACCGCTGCGGGAGGCCTCCGAGCACCTCGGCCGCGGCTACCTGCGGCTCGCGCAGCGGTTGTGGCCCGGCGCGGCGGAGCTGGCCGCGCTGGGCCGGCGCCCGCCCAGGCCGCTGGTGCTCGGCGTCGTCGCAGCCCTCGCCGGGCTCGACGCCGCGCGGCTCGTGCGGCTGTGCGGGCACGAGGACGTCGCCACCGTGGGGGCCGCCGCCCTCAAGCTCGACCCGCTGGACCCCGCCGAGACGGTGGCCTGGACGCTGGCGGCGCACCCGCGGATCGAGGCCCTCGCCGCCGCCCTGGCCCACCTCACCGACCCCGACGACATCCCCGCTCCCAGCGCCCCGCTCGTGGAGCACCACTCCGTCCTGCACGCCCGAACCCGACAGAGGTTGTTCCATGCCTGAGAACCCCCGGAACCCCGTGCCCGCCCGCTCGCTGCGCCTCGGCGTCGCCGGCCCCGTCGGCACCGGCAAGAGCTCGCTCATCGCGCTGCTGTGCCGCGAGCTCGCCGGCTCGCTGCGGATCGGGGTGGTGACCAACGACATCTACACCGACGAGGACGCGAGGTTCCTGCGCTCGGCGGGGGTGCTGGACCCCGAGCGGATCCGCGCCGTGGAGACCGGCGCGTGCCCGCACACCGCGATCCGCGACGACGTCACCGCGAACCTGCTGGCCGTGGAGGACCTGGAGGCGGACTTCGACCCCCTCGACCTGGTGCTCGTGGAGTCCGGCGGGGACAACCTCACGGCCACGTTCTCCCCCGCGCTCGTCGACGCGCAGGTCTTCGTGCTCGACGTCGCCGGCGGCGGGGACGTGGCCCGCAAGGGCGGCCCCGGCATCGCCCGCGCGGACCTGCTGGTGCTCAACAAGACCGACCTCGCCCCGCACGTCGGGGTGGACGTGCCGCAGATGCTCGCCGACGCCCGCGCCGCCCGCGGGGAGCGGCCCGTGGTGGCGCTGTCGCGGCTGGACCGCGCCTCGGTCGAGCAGCTCACCGGCTGGCTCGCCGGGGTGCTCGCGGAGTTCCGCGCCGGCCGGCACGAGGCGCGCGACCCCGGCCCGATGGCGCCGCACTCCCACGCCGACGGGACGGTGCACGCCCACGAGCACGCCCACGAGCACGACGGCGAGCACGCCCACGCCCTGCCGTGAAGCGGCTCGCGGACCCGGCACCGGCGCGGGCCGACCTGACGGGCACCCGGATCGCGGTGCGCCGCAGCACCTCCGGGGTGGCGGTGGACCTGCGCACCGACGCCCTCGCCCCGCGGGTGCTGTCCACCGGCGCCGGCGGCGCGCGGGTCGCGCTCGTCGGGGCGCGGGCGCTGCTGCTCGGCGGGGACGCCGTCGAGGTCGACGTGGCGGTGGCGGCCGGGTGCACCCTGGACCTCGTGGAGGTGGCCGGCACCGTCGCCTACGACGGGCGGGGCGCCGCGGCCTCCTGGTCGGTGCGGGTGTCCCTGGGCGAGGGGGCGCGCCTGCGCTGGCACGGCGAGCCGTTCGTCGTCTCCGCCGGCGCGGACGTGCGCCGCAGCCTCGACGTGGACCTCGCCGCCGGGGCGGTGGCCTGCCTGCGCGAGACGCTGGTGCTGGGCCGCAGCGGCGAGCGGGGTGGTCGGCTGCTGAACCGCACCCGGGTCCGGCTGGCGGGACGGCCGCTGCTCGTGGAGGACCTGGACCTGCGCGACGCGGCGTTGCGCGCCTCCCCCGCCGTGCTGGGGGAGGCGCGCGTGGTGGACGCCGTCAGCCTGCTGGGCGCGCGGGCGGAACCGCCCGGGGAGTTCGGCGACGTCCTGCAACTGGCCGGGCCGGGGACGCTGGCCCGGCACCTGGGCGGGCGCGCCCACGACTCCCCGCTGCCGGCGGTGTGGCGGCGCTGGAGCGCGCCGGCCCGCTGAGGCACCGGCGCGGCGCGCCCCCGTGCGCCCGTCAGGCCCCCATGGTGCCCGTCGCCGGCGTGCCGTCCGCGAGCCCGTAGCGCAGGTGCACGGTGCCCTTCGGGCCGGCGACCGGCTCGTGGAGCAGCGTGAGGTTCGTGGGCACCGCGCCACCGTCGAACACCTTCTTGCCCACGCCCAGCACGACGGGGTGCACCCACAGGTCGAGGCGGTCGAACAGCTTCTCGCGCAGCAGGGTCTGCACCAGGTTCAGGCTCCCGACGACCTTCACGTGCTCGTGCCTGTCGCGGATCTCGCGCACCGCGCCGGCCAGGTCCGGGCCGAGCTGCGCGGAGCCGGCCCAGGACAGGTCGGGCCGGCCGCGGGAGGCCACGTACTTCGGGACGTCGTTGAAGAGCGCGGCGATCCCACCGCCCCGCTGGTGCGGCCAGTAGGCGGCGAAGATGTCGTAGGTCCGCCTCCCGAGCAGCAGCGCGTCGGTGCCCTCGTAGGCGGCGGCGACCTGCGCCCCGGCGACCTCGTCCAGCAGGGGTGCCTGCCAGCCGCCGAAGGTGAACCCGAGCGGGTCCTCGTCGGGGCTGCCGGGCGACTGCCCGACGAGGTCGAGGGTGGCGAACAGCTCGATGTGGATGAGACCCATGCCTGCTCCTGGTCGGTCGGTCGTCCCGTCGGCGGGTGGACCCGCGGGCGCGGGTGAACTCATCGCCGCGCGCGGCGCGGGTGCGGATCAGGCGGCCAGGTGGAACGTGCTCGCGAAGCGCGCCAGGAGGGCCCCGCGCCCGCGCAGCACCTCGACCACGCCGGTCGCGATCGCGCGGTCCGCGGCGAGCTCGCCGGAGATGAGCCGGCGGATGCCCGGGCCGGCGGCGAAGGCGAGGTCCACCGGCCCGTCCCCGCGCGTGACGTCCAGCGCGGGGCCGTCCACCCGGATGAGCAGCTCCGCGGACCCCAGGCGCGCCGCGTAGGCGGTGGCGGGCAGGGTCGCGGCCACGTGCGGGCGGAAGGCGGTGCGCAGGGCCACGGTCATCGCGTCGGGGGTGATGACCTGGTCCTGGCCCGGATCGCCCATCGCCTTGAAACCCCACGCGCCGAGGGCGAGCACGACGGGCTCGAGCTCGCGGCCGTAGTCCGTCAGCTCGTAGACGACCACGCGCGAGCGCGGCGCCCGGCGCAGGACACCGGCCGCCTGCAGCTCCTTCAGCCGCGCCGCCAGGACGTTGCTCGGGATGCGCGGGAGCCCCGCGGCGAGCTCCCCGTAGCGGCGCGGCCCGACGAGCAGGTCCCGCACGACGAGCAGGGCCCAGCGCTCGCCCACGATCTCCAGGGCGCGCGTGACGCCGTCGTACTGCCCGTACCC
>NZ_BAABIL010000210.1:0-8858 GCF_039542765.1 Kineococcus glutinatus | reverse complement strand
CCCGGCCCACCCCACGTCCCCCCGGCCTGCCCGCCGTCCCCTCGGCACGCCTCCGGGTCCCCCCGGCACGCCCCACGTCCCGTCCCCGCACCACCGTCGATCGGAGCCCCGCCGCCATGGCGCCACCCCGCACCCCCCGCTCGCTCCTCGCCGTCCCGGTGATCGCGCTCGCGGCCACCTGCATCGGACCCGTGCTGCCCGCCGCGGCCGTGGAGGTCGCCCCCGGCGCCGCGCTGCGCCTCGACTTCGGCCCCGGCGCCACCGCCGCGGGCCACACGAAGGTCGAGGCCACCACGGCGTACTCCGCCGGCGCCTTCGGCTTCACCGACCCCGCGAAGGTCACGGGCACCGACCGCGGCGGCCCCGACGCGCTGCGCTCGGACTTCGTGACGGCACGGGACACGACGTTCTCGGTGGACCTGCCGAACGCCGACTACACCGTCTCCCTGGTCGCCGGGGACGCGACGGGTGCCACCGAGATCGCGATCACCGCCGAGAGCATCCAGAAGGTGCAGACGACCGCGAAGGCGGCGGGCGAGTACCTGGAGATGAACTTCGACATCGCCCTCGTCGACGGCCGCCTCGACCTGGACCTGTCGGGAGCCACCCCGAACCTCAACGCCCTGGTCATCACCCGCAAGGCCGCGCGCACCGCCGGGGAGAAGCCGACGGCCTGGCTCGCGGGGGACTCCACCGTCCAGACGTACGACCCGTACTGGATGCCGGAGGCCGGCTGGGGGCAGATGATCCCCCGGTTCTTCAGCGACCGGGTGGTGTTCGAGAACAAGTCCATCGGCGGTCGCAGCTCCAAGTCGTTCCTCGTCGAGGGCCGCCTGGACGAGGTGCTGCGCAACATCCGCCCCGGGGACTACTTCTTCGTGCAGTTCGGGCACAACGACGCCACCGTCAGCCGCCCCGAGCGCTACGCCTCCCCCGCGGACTACAAGAAGTACCTGCAGGTGTACGTCGAGGGCGCCCGCCAGCGCGGCGCGACGCCCGTCCTGGTCACGCCGGTGGGCCGGCGGGACTTCGACCCCGCCACCGGGAAGTTCAACGTCAGCTTCCCCGAGTACGTGCAGGCGATGAAGGAGGTCGCCACCGAGCTGGACGTCGTCCTGCTGGACCTGTCCGCCGCCAGCCGCGCCTACTACGACGAGGTCGGCCCGGAGGGCACCAAGGCGGTGTTCCTGCACGCCCAGCCCGGCATCTACCAGGCGTGGATCAACGGGGTGGAGGACGACACCCACTTCCAGGAGTACGGCGCCATCCAGATCGCCCGGCTCGTCGCCACCCTGACGAAGGGCTCCCCGCTGCCGCTGGCGCAGCAGGTGCGGGAGGTGGAGCCGCCCGCGGCCGTCCCCGCGCAGGTCGGAGGCCTCGCCGTCGGCAGCGTCAGCAACGCCGCGGCGACCGCGCGCTGGAACCCCGCCGCCGGCGCCGACGTGTACCGGGTGTACCGCAAGAAGGCCGCGGAACCGGACAGCGCCTGGACCCTCGTGGGTGCCACGACGGTGCCCTCGCAGCCCATCGGCGGGCTCGCGGAGGGCACGGCGTACTCCGTGCGCGTGGTGGCGGTCAACGGCCGCGGCGAGTCCGCCCCCTCGGAGGCGGTCACGTTCACGACCCGCTCGGCGAACCTGCGGTTCGACTTCGGCCCGGCCGGGGCGCCCGTCGCCGCCGGCTACACCCAGGTGACGCGGGCGGACGTGTACACGCCGGAGAAGAAGTACGGCCTCGTGGGCAACACCGCCGCCATGATCGACCGCGACCGCGGTGCGGCGGCGGACGACCTGCGCCGCGACTTCGTCGCGTACTTCAACAACTCCTACGAGTTCGCGGTGGACGTGCCCAACGGCACCTACGCCGTGAAGTCCTACCACGGCGACCTCCTCGGGACGGTGCGCAGCAACGTCCGGATCGAGGGCAAGGACCACGGCGCCGCCAACGCCTCGCGGGGCACCGCGGAGAAGGTCGTCAACGAGGTCGCGGTGACCGACGGGCAGCTGAACGTCGCCGTCTCGGGGGCCACCGCCCACCTCAACGGTCTGGAGATCACCCCGCTGCTGCTGGCACCGGCGGCGCTCACCCTGGACTCGACGTCGCTGGAGCAGGACCCCGCCACCGCGGTGCTGTCCTGGACGGCGACCGAGGGCGCGGTGAAGTACCGCGTGTACCGCGGCGAGCCCGGCGCGGCGAAGCCGGCGCTGCTCGGCGAGGTCACCGGGACGACGTTCACCGACGCCACCGCCGACCTGGGCATCGAGCACTCCTACCGCGTGGCGTCCGTCGACGCCGGCGGGCTGGAGTCCGTGCCGTCCGCACCGCTGGTCGTGCCGATGCTCGACCCGGCCGTGGCCACGGCACCCGTGCCGACGGGGCTGAGCGCGACGGACGTGCGGAAGAAGTCCGTCACGCTCACGTGGACCGGGGACGCGGCGGCCCGCTCCTACCGGGTGTTCCGGGCGACGAAGGCGGACGGGCCCTACACGCTCGTCGGGCGCAGCTCCGAGCCGCGCTTCACCGACACGACCGTCCTGACGACGATCCCGTACTTCTACCGCGTCGCCGCGGTCAACGCCGGTGGCGTCTCGGAGCGGTCCGCACCGGTGGAGACCCCCGCGGTCACCGTCCTGCAGCGGCCGGTGGAGCACCTGGACCGCGCACCGGTCGCCGTGAAGACCGACCAGGGCGTGTACGTCGGCTGGCGCCTGCTGGGCCTGGACCCCGCGGACCTCGGCTTCCACGTCTACCGCGACGGCACCCGGATCACCCAGACCCCCGTGACCGGCGCCACCAACCTGCTCGACCCGGCGGGGACGGCCGCGTCGAGGTACCGCGTCGTGCCGGTCAGCGGCGGGGTGGAGCGCCCGGGGACGGCGGAGGTGGGCGTCTGGGGGCAGCAGTACCTGCCGGTGGCGCTGGACAAGCCCGCCGACGGCTACACCAAGGACGGGCAGCCCTACACCTACAGCGCGGGCGACTCCAGCGTGGGCGACCTGGACGGCGACGGCACCTACGAGGTCGTCGTGAAGTGGGACCCGAGCAACGCCAAGGACAACTCCCAGGCCGGTTACACCGGTGAGGTCCTCCTCGACGCGTACCGGCTGGACGGCACGCGGCTGTGGCGCATCGCGCTGGGCCCGAACATCCGTGCCGGCGCGCACTACACCCAGTTCCTCGTGCAGGACCTCGACCTCGACGGGAAGGCCGAGGTGGCGCTGAAGACCGCCGACGGCACCGTCGACGGCACCGGCGGGGTCATCGGCAGGGCGGGCGTCGACCACCGCAACTCCACCGGGTACGTCCTGCTGGGCGATGAGTTCCTCACCGTCTTCGACGGCCGCACCGGCGCCGCCCGCGACACCGTGGCCTACGACCCGCCGCGCGGGGACGTCGCGGCCTGGGGCGACGCCTACGGCAACCGCGTCGACCGGTTCCTCGCCGGCGTCGCCTACCTCGACGGCGAGCGCCCGAGCATGGTCTTCAGCCGCGGGTACTACACCCGCACGGTGCTGGCGGCCTACGACTTCACCGACGGGAAGATCGTCAAGCGCTGGCGCTTCGACACCGACGACGACGGCCTGGCGCAGTACGCCGGCCAGGGCAACCACAACCTCGCCGTCGCCGACGTGGACCGCGACGGCAAGGACGAGATCACCTTCGGCGCCATGGCGGTCGACGACGACGGCACCCCGCTGTACACCACGGGGCTCGGCCACGGCGACGCCCTGCACGTCGCCGACCACGACCCCGCCCGCCCCGGGCTGGAGACGTTCGCCGTGCAGGAGCACGCCGACGCCCCGTTCGGCCTGTCGCTGCGCGACGCCGAGACCGGGGAGATCCTGTGGGGCGAGCACACCGGCATCGACACCGGCCGCGGGATCGCCGTGGACATCGACCCGCGCCACCCCGGCAGCGAGGCGTGGGCGTCGAACATCGTCAACGCCCAGCAGCAGCAGGTCAGCGCGCTGTTCAACGCCGAGGGCGAGAAGATCGCCGACGCGGTGCCGTCCTCGACGAACTTCGGCGTCTGGTGGGACGGGGACCTGCTGCGCGAGCTGCAGGACTCCAACCGCATCGACAAGTGGAACTGGCAGGACTCGACCACCGCGAACCTGCTGACCGCCACCGGCGCGTCGTCGAACAACGGCACCAAGGCGAACCCCGCGCTGCAGGCCGACCTGTTCGGCGACTGGCGCGAGGAGGTCGTGTGGCGTTCCGCGGACTCGCAGGAGCTGCGGATCTACACGACCACGGACGTCACGGAGCACCGGATCCGCACGCTGATGCACGACCCGGTCTACCGCCTGGGGGTGACCTGGCAGAACGTCGGCTACAACCAGCCGCCGCACACCTCATTCCACCTCGGTGTGGGCATGCAGCAGCCGAAGGCCCCGAGCATCCTCTACACCGCCGCGCCGGCCCACGAGTTCGGCAACTTCACCGGTCCGGTGTCCACCGGCGGGCGCAACACCGTCAACGCCGGCCGCACCGTCCCCCTGAAGTGGCGCGTCGTGCACCACGACGGCACACCGGTGACGGACCTGCGCAAGGCGACCGTGACGGCGCGCACCGCCGCCTGCGGCGCGGGCACCACGAGGGACCTGCCGCGCGAGGAGACCGCCGGGGGTCTGCAGAACCTCGGGGACGGCTGGTACCAGGTGAACTGGCGGACGCCGAAGTCCTACGCCGGCTCGTGCAAGACGGTCAGCGTGGACGTCGGCGGCGGCACGGTGGGCAGCACGGTGGTCACCTTCACGAAGTAGCACCGCACAGCAGGTAGCACCGCAGCACGCACCGACGCCGCGGCTCCCCCCAGGGGGCCGCGGCGTCGGCACGTGTGCGTCGAGCTGCTCCGGCGGTCGCGCCGGCGCGGTCCTCAGCCGACCGGGACGGGCTCGCCGGTGCCCGCCGCGGCGGCCACCGCGGCGTCCAGCTCGGCGCCGAGGGCGAGGTCCTCACCGGCGACGAGGCGCTGCTCCAGCTCCCGCACCCGCGGGATGACCAGCTCGCCGAAGGCCTCCACGTCCTCCTTGACGTGCAGGAAGCCGAGCAGCACGAGGTCGACGCCCACGAGGCGGTAGGCGAGGATCCGGCGGGCCACCTCGTCGGGGGTGCCGACCAGGCCGGTGCGGAAGCCGTCGTTGTACTGCACCAGGTCGCGGAACCCGCTGTCGGCCCACATGCCCTTGCGGTCCTTCGTGGCGTTGCCCGCCTCCTGGACGGCGGCGCCGAAGCCCTCGACCTTCGCGACGTCGGCCTTGGCGACGATCTCCTCGACCACGGCCTCGGCGGCCTCGCGGGTGTCGCGCACCACGCCGAAGGCGTTGATCCCGAAGCGCACGGTCCGGCCGTTGAGCGCAGCCTGCGCCCGCACGTCGCGGACCTGCCCGGCGGCGTCGGCGAGGGACTTGCCGTTCATGAAGTACCAGTCGCTCACCCGCCCGGCCATGGCCTGCGCGGCGGTGGAGTTGCCGCCCTGGAAGATCTCCGGCTGCCGGCGCGGCTGCGGGCGGAACGTGACGTCGCGGGCGGTGAAGTGCTCGCCCCGCAGGGTGAAGCCGTCCTGCGACCAGACCCCGCGCAGGTAGCGGATGAACTCCTCGGACTGCGCGTAGCGCTCGTCGTGCTCGGGCCACGCCACGCCGAGGGAGGTCGCCTCGTCCTTGAACCAGCCGGAGACGACGTTGAGGGCGAGGCGGTCACCGGTGAGCTCCTCGGCGGTCGCCACCCACTTCGCGAGCACGCCGGGGTGCCAGAAGTAGGGGTGCACCGCGGCGATGACCCGCAGCCGCTCCGTCGCCAGCAGCAGGGCGAGGGAGAACGAGGTGGACTCGTGCTGGGCGTCGGCGCCGTAGGAGGCGGCGTAGCGCACCTGGCTGAGGGCGTACTCGAAGCCGACCCGCTCGGCGGCGCGGGCCACCTCGACGTTGTAGGCCGGGTCGTGGCTGGTGCGCTGCTCGATCGTGGAGACGACGAGGCCGCCGGAGACGTTCGGCACCCAGTAGGCGAACTTCAGCGGCTCGGGCGGCTGCGGTGCGGTGCTCATCGGGCGACGGCCTCCAGGTGACGACGCGGCGGGGTTGCGGGTGCCGCAGGGGTGGGCTGGGTGGCGGGCGGCGCGGCGGGCAGGGCCACCGCGGAGACGTAGCTGCGGTCGTGGTGCACCAGCGGGGGCGCCTCCCCCACCGTGACGGCCGCGACCTCCCCGAGCACCAGCAGGCTGTCGCCGGCCTCGGTGAAGCTCGCGACGGCGCCGCCGAGGCGTGCCGCGGTGCCCAGCAGCTCGGGCAGCCCGTCGGCGCCCCAGCGCCAGCCGGCCCGGTCGGCGAAGCGGTCCGCGGCCGGCCCGGCGAAGCGGCGCGCGACGGCCTCGCCGTCACCGGCGAGCAGGTGCGCGGCGTAGCGGCGGGTGGCGAGCAGCGCCGGCAGGGAGGAGGAGGTGCGGCTGGTGTTGAAGGAGACGAGCGGCGGGGCGACCGAGACGGACGCCACGGAGATCGCGGTGAAGCCGACGGGCGCGCCGTCGAGGACGGTGGTGACGACCCAGACGCTGCTGGCCGCCTTGCGGAAGGCGGCGCGGAAGTCGGGCTGGGCGCTGGCGGGGACGGTCATGGCTGTTCTCCTGCTGGTCCGGTGCGCTGACGAGGGGTGCGCGGGTGCGCGGGGCGTCAGCGGGGACAGCAGGAGGTGGTGGCGCGCTGCAGGTCGACGTGCAGGCGCCGGGTGAGCGCGGCGGATCGCCGATCGGCTCGGGTGGTGGACGGCACGGGTACTCCCATCGGTCCTGGCCGGAAGCACCTGCGGGGTCCCGTGGTTGCTGCGGCGTCGACGAGCCAGGTCTCTCAGCCGCTCTTGATGGCCCCTCGAGCGTAGCCGCCGCGGTGGCGCCGGGACAACGGCAGGACCCCCGCCGTCCACGTGGTGGGACGGCGGTCCCGCCGGTCGGGACGTGGCGGGGACGGGGTGGCGGCGGTCGCGGGCACCACGCCCCCACCGCGGGCACCGGCCCCGCCGCGGGCGCTAGCGTGCCGGGGACGACACCGCACGACGACACCGCCGGCGGCCGCGGGACGCCCCCGCCGGCCGCGGCGGCGGACCCGGGAGGACCCGCGTGAGCGCCGCACCCACCACCGCACCGGTCACGGTCGCCGTCACCGGGGCCGCCGGGCAGATCGGCTACAGCCTGCTGCCGCGCATCGCCTCCGGCGCGATGCTCGGCCCGGACACCCCCGTCCGGCTGCGCTTGCTGGAGGTCCCCGCCGCGCGCGCCGCGGCGGAGGGGGTGGCCATGGAGCTGGACGACTGCGCCTTCGGCCTGCTGGCCGGCGTGGAGGTCGGCGACGACGCCGCGACCGCCTTCGAGGGGGCGGACGTCGCCCTCCTGGTGGGGTCGCGGCCGCGCACCAGGGGCATGGAGCGCAAGGACCTGATCGCCGCCAACGGCGCGATCTTCACGGCGCAGGGCCGGGCGCTCGCCGACCACGCCGACGACGACGTGCGGGTGGTGGTCGTCGGCAACCCCGCCAACACCAACGCCCTCATCGCCGCCACGCACGCCGCGGGCCTGCCCGCGCGGCACTTCAGCGCCCTGACGCGGCTGGACCACAACCGGGCGGTGGCCCAGCTCGCGCGGCGGGCCGGTGTCCCGGTCACCGCCGTGCGGGGCGTGACGGTGTGGGGCAACCACTCCGCCACCCAGTACCCCGACCTCGGCGCGGCCACCGTCGCCGGCCGCCCGGCGCCGGAGGTCGTCGGGGACCCCTCGGAGGGGACCGGCTGGGTGGCCGGCACCTTCGTGCCCGCCGTGCAGCAGCGCGGCGCGGCGATCATCGAGGCGCGCGGGGCGTCCTCCGCCGCCAGCGCCGCCAGCGCCGTCGTGGACCACGTGCGCGACTGGTTCCTCGGCACGCCGGAGGGGACCTGGACGTCGATGGCGGTCGTCTCCGACGGTGCCTACGGCGTGCCGGAGGGGCTGGTGTGCTCCTTCCCCGTGACGACCCGCGGCGGGGAGTGGGAGGTCGTGCCCGGCCTGCGGCTCGACGCCGCGGCCCGCGCGGGCCTGGAGCGCTCGGTGGCGGAGCTGGAGGCCGAGCGCGAGGCGGTGCGCGCCCTGGGCCTGCTCGGCTGAGACCACCCGGGGTCCGCCCGGGGGCGGCGGTCGGGGTGCGGCGGTCAGGGGGTGGGGGGCGCCGGCGGGCCCGTCGGCGTGACCCACGCCAGGCCCGTGCAGGCGACGGCGAGCACGACCAGGACGGCGACGTCGACGGCGCGCGAGCGCACCGCGAGCGAACCCACCACCGCCACGGGCAGCACGAGGCGCACGACGGCCGCCACGGCGAGGTCTGCGCCGAGCACGAGACCACCCGCCCGGTGGTCGGCGAGCACGGCGAGCACGAGGGCGAGCACCACCCCCGCCAGCAGTGCGAGCATGACGGCGTCCCGGCGCGGCGGGACCTCGTGGACGGCCCGCGCGGGTTCCCCCGCGGGGGGCGGGGCGCCGTCGCCCCCCGCCGGCTGCTGCGCGCCCACTCCCGCTCCCCCCGCCGGCTGCCGCTCCCTGGTGCCCGTCGCCGGGCGAGCGGCACGCTACCCCGGTGCGCCGCCTCCCCGGCGCGGCGGCGCACCGGGGAGGATGGGGCCGTGGCCCCCGACCCGCGCAGCGCACCCGCCCCCGAGGGCGCCTTCGTCCCCGTCCGCGCCGTGCACGAGGCCCTCCTCGCGGGGGAGCCGCTGCTGCTGCTCGACGTGCGCTGGCGCCTGGGCGATGCCGACGGCCGCGCGCACCACCGCGCCGGCCACCTGCCCGGCGCCGTCTACGTGGACCTCGACGCGGAGCTGTCCGCGCCCCCGTCCCC
>NZ_BAABIL010000209.1:0-2911 GCF_039542765.1 Kineococcus glutinatus | reverse complement strand
TCCACGTCGAACGGCGCGGTGGGGTGCTCGGCGGCGATGCGCGCGTGGAACACCACCTGCGGACGGGCACCCGCCCGGCGCGCCTGTGGGCGCCCGGACGCACCGCCCCGGCCGGGTCAGGCCGGGACGATGTTCACGAGCTTCGGCGCCCGCACGACGACCGTGCGCAGCCCGCGGCCGGCCAGCGCCGCCTGCACCCGCTCGCTCGCCAGCGCCAGCTCGCGCAGCTCGTCCTGCCCGATGCCCGGCGGCACCTCGAGCCGGTCGCGCACCTTGCCCTGCACCTGCACCACGCAGGTCACCGTGTCCTCGACGAGTAGCGTCGGGTCGACCTGCGGCCAGCCCGCCCGTGCCACCGACGCCTCGTGCCCCAGCTGGGCCCACATGTCCTCGGCGGTGTACGGGGCGAACAGGCTCAGCAGCACCGCGACCGCCTCCACCGCCTCGCGCACCCCGGCGTCACCGGGCCCGACGCGCTCGTCGTCGATCGCCTTGCGGGTGGCGTTGACCAGCTCCATGGTCCTGGCCACGACCACGTTGAAGCGGAAACCCTCCACGAGCTGGGCGGCGTCGTGCAGCGTCCGGTGCGTCAGCGCGCGCAGCGCCTGGTCCCCGGAGCGGGGGTCGGTGCCGGGCGCGGACGTCACGTCGCGGGCCAGCCGCCAGGCCCGGGCGAGGAACTTCGCCGAGCCGGTCGGGGACACGTCGGCCCAGTCGATGTCGTCCTCCGGCGGCCCGGCGAACGCCATGGTGAGCCGCACCGCGTCCACGCCGTGCTCGTCGAGCTGCTCGGAGAGCCGGACGATGTTCCCCCGCGACTTGCTCATCGCGGAGCCGCCCATGAGGACCATGCCCTGGTTCAGCAGCCGCAGGAACGGCTCCGTGAACGTCACGTACCCCAGGTCGAAGAGCACCTTGGTGAAGAACCTGCTGTACAGCAGGTGCAGGATCGCGTGGGTCACACCGCCGACGTACTGCGCCACCGGAAGCCAGCGCTCCACCTCGGCGACGTCGAAGGGGACGTCGTCGCGCTGCGGGGAGCAGAAGCGCAGGAAGTACCAGGAGGAGTCGACGAACGTGTCCATCGTGTCGGTGTCGCGCAGCGCCGGCCCCCCGCACGAGGGGCAGTCCACGTTCACCCAGTCGCTCGCCCCGCCCAGCGGGGAGGTGCCCTTGGGGGTGAGGTCCAGGCCCTCGGCCGGCGGCAGCTCCACGGGCAGCTGCTCGTCCGGGACCCGCACCTCGCCGCACGCCTCGCAGTGCACGATCGGGATGGGGGTGCCCCAGTAGCGCTGCCGGGAGATCAGCCAGTCCCGCAGCCGGTAGTTCGTCGCCGCCGCACCCGTGCCGCGCTCGGCCAGCAGCTGCGTCATGGCGGCGATGGCCTCGGCCTTGCGCATGCCGTCGAGGGGGCCGGAGTTCACCAGCACCCCGTCGCCCGTGGTCGCCACGCCGGTCCCGGCCGGGTCGGGCAGCGGCTCGCCGTCCTCGCCGCGCACGTCGACGACGACCCGCACGGGCAGGTCGTGGGCGCGGGCGAAGTCCAGGTCGCGCTGGTCGTGGGCCGGCACCGCCATGATGGCGCCGTGGCCGTAGTCGGCGAGCACGTAGTCCGCCGCCCACACCGGCAGCCGCTCCCCCGTCGCGGGGTTGAGCGCCCAGCGGTGCAGGAACACCCCCGTCTTGGGCCGGTCGGTCGCCAGCCGCTCGATGTCGCTGGCGGCCCGGACCCGCTCGACGTACGCGGCGAACTCCTGCTGCACGTCCGCGGGGGCCCCGGCGGCCAGTTCCGCCGCCAGGTCGGCGTCGGCGGCCACGACGAAGAACGTCGCGCCGTGCAGGGTGTCGGGGCGGGTGGTGAACACCGGCACCGGCTCCTCGCGCCCCTCGATGCGGAACTGCACGTCGGCGCCCGTGGAGCGGCCGATCCAGTTGCGCTGCATGGACAGGACCTTGTCCGGCCAGTGCCCCTCCAGCTGCGCCATGTCGTCCAGCAGCCGGTCGGCGTAGTCGGTGATCCGCAGGTACCACTGCGTCAGCTTCTTCTTGGTGACCAGGGTGTCGCAGCGCTCGCAGCGGCCGTCGACGACCTGCTCGTTGGCCAGCACGGTCTGGTCGTTGGGGCACCAGTTCACGAGGCTGGGGCGGCGGTGCGCCAGGCCCTTCTCGTGCATGCGCAGGAACAGCCACTGGTTCCAGCGGTAGTACTGCGGGTCGCACGTGACGAGCACGCGGTCCCAGTCGAAGGAGCAGGCGTAGCGGCGCATCGACGCCCGCTGCTGGGCGATGTTGTCGTACGTCCAGCCGCGCGGGTCGAGGCCGCGCTGGATCGCGGCGTTCTCCGCGGGCAGGCCGAAGGCGTCCCAGCCGATGGGGTGCAGGACGTCGAAACCCCGCTGCACCCAGTACCGGGCGACGACGTCACCGAGGGCGTAGGCCTCCGCGTGACCCATGTGCAGGTCGCCGGAGGGGTACGGGAACATGTCGAGGACGTACTTCTTGGGGCGCGCGTCCCCCTCGGCGCCGCTGCGGAAGGGCGCGAGGGAGTCCCAGACGGGCAGCCAGCGCTCCTGGATGGCGTGCGCGTCGTAGCGCTCGGGCCCCTCGGCGGCCGGCGTGCTGCCGGCCCCCTCCTGCGTCTGCGTCATGTCGTCCTCCCGCGCCGCGGACCCGCCCGGGGAACCGGGTGGGTCGTCGAACGGCTTCCGCCTCCTCGCTGGGCCCGGACCCGTGCCCGGACAGCAGAAGGCCCCTCGCACGTGGAGGGGCCGCCGCGCTGCCGTGGTGGTCAGCGCGGCTGGGGAAGGAGGCTGGAGCGCCGCACCCGGCCAGCTTAGCCGACCGGGTGCGGCCGTCCCGGGCGCGAGGCGGCGGGCGGACCGGGTCCGGCGCCGGGCCACGGCCGGGCCGG
>NZ_BAABIL010000208.1:0-1834 GCF_039542765.1 Kineococcus glutinatus | reverse complement strand
GCCCAGCGCGCGCCGGGACAGCGGGGCCCGCCGGTGCGGCGCGCCGTGCGGGGTGCCCGCGGTCACGGCAGCGCCGCCGGGGGTGCGACCTCGGCCGGGCGCTGCGCCGGCCACGTCAGGGCGTCCTCCGGGACGTGCTGCCGGTGCAGGCCCACCACGGTCCCCGGCCGCACGATCCGCTGCCGGTCCAGTTCCGAGGCCACGGTGCGGGCCAGCTCGATCGCCCCCGCGGCGCGGAAGTGGGTGTTGTCCACGACCCCGGCGGGGTGGTTCGCGGACTCACCCGGTGCCAGGTGCAGGAAGGCGGACGTCGTGCCGTCGGGGCCGAGGGAGTTCCACAGCTGCAGGCTCAGCGCGGTGAGGTCCACCAGGGCGATCCCCTCGCGCGCCGCGAGCGCCCGCGCCGCCGCGGGGTAGTCCCCGTGCGACTCGCGGGCACGCCCGTCCGCGTCGAACCGGCGCCGCTCGACGGGCGTCACCACCACCGGCACGCCCCCGCGGGCCCGCGCCCCGTCGGCGAAGCGGGCCAGGTGCTGCTGGTAGGTGCCCCACGGGTCGGTGTAGCGCGCGGGGTCCTCCTGCTTGGAGTCGTTGTGCCCGAAGGAGACGAGCACGACGTCGCCCTCGCACACCTCGGCGAGCAACCGGTCCAGGCGGCCGGAGTCGGCGAAGCTCTTCGTGCTGGCCCCGGACCAGGCGTGGTTGCGGACGGCGACCACCGGGGGCAGGAACACCTCCAGGGCCTGACCCCACCCGGCGCGCGGTGCCTCGTGGGCCGCGTAGGTGGCGGCGGTGGAGTCGCCCGAGACGAGGATCGCCGGGTGGCGCCGGCCGCGGCCGCGCGCGGAGCCGGCGCGCGGAGCGGTTGCTGCGGCGGGCTGTGCACCCAGGGCGAGGGCGGCTGCGGCGGGCAGCAGGGACAGGGCGGTTCTGCGCGACGTCGTCATCGGGCCTCCGGATCGGCGGGCGGTGGGCCGGGCCGCGGCGCTGCGCGGGCACGACCGGGCCGCGGGGGTCCGGGACGGGGGCGTCGCTGCCGGTCCGCCCCGGAACGGGCTGGGGTGTGCCACGGCGCCGTGGCACACCGTATGGGAAACCGGTTACCGGCGCTCAACGTGTCAGCGGCCCGAAAAGGTGTCAAGAGGAAGGGCGCCGGTGGTCCGCGCGCGGAGGGATCCGCCGGCCGCGCCGGGTCCTCGCGCCGACCGGTGGACCGCAGCACGCAACAGGCCCCCGGACCGGGGTCCGGGGGCCTGTCACGTCGCTGTCTCAACGAGTGCGCCCGAAGGGATTCGAACCCCTAACCTTCTGATCCGTAGTCAGATGCTCTATCCGTTGAGCTACGGGCGCGGGCGCTGCGCTGGGCGCAGCGGCCGGGGTCAACTGTAGCGGGCTCGGTGCTGCAGCACCTAATCGCCTCCCCCGGACGCCGCACCCGGCCCCGGCCCCGGCGGACGCGACGAGACCCCGCCCCCCGGGAGGGGACGGGGCCTCGGGTGCGGAGGTGGCGGGATTTGAACCCGCGAGGGGGTTGTAGCCCCCAACCCGCTTAGCAGGCGGGCGCCATAGACCGGACTAGGCGACACCTCCACGGCAGGACCGCGCACCGATCAGGACCGGCAGCGGACCACCCCCACAGAGGCTAGCAGCCGTGCGTGCGCCGCAGCAGCCGCCGGGCACCGTGCCAGGATCGGCCCGTGAGCGACGTCGACGACCACCCCGGCGCGGGCCCCGCCGGTCGTCCCCGGCGGGTCGGCGCGGCGGCCGGCGGCGTCGCGGGAGTCGACGTCCTCGCCGCGGCCGCCGGGGCCTGGGCCCTGCTGCGCGACGACGG
>NZ_BAABIL010000207.1:0-7138 GCF_039542765.1 Kineococcus glutinatus | reverse complement strand
AGCGGTGCCCGCCGCCGGCGGGAGCGGCCGCGCGGCACAGCCCGGCCCGGGCCCCCGCGGGGGCCCGGGCCGGCGGGTGCGGTCAGAGGGAGCTGCCGACCAGGGACACCAGGTCCACGAGGCGGTTGGAGTAGCCCCACTCGTTGTCGTACCAGCCGACGACCTTGGCCTGGTCGCCGATCACCTTGGTCAGGCCCGAGTCGTAGATGCACGAGGACGGGTCGGTGACGATGTCGCTGGAGACCAGCGGCTCGTCGGAGTAGGTGAGGTACCCCTTCAGCGCGCCGTCGGCGGCGGCCTTGTACGCCTCGTTGATCTCCGCCACGCTCACCTCCCGGCCCAGGGTGACCGTCAGGTCGGTGGCCGAGCCGGTGGGGACGGGGACCCGCAGCGCGTAGCCGTCGAGCTTGCCCTTCAGCTGCGGCAGGACCAGGCCGATCGCCTTGGCCGCACCGGTGCTGGTGGGCACGATGTTGAGGGCGGCGGCGCGGGCGCGGCGCAGGTCCTTGTGCGGGCCGTCCTGCAGGTTCTGGTCCGCGGTGTAGGCGTGGATCGTGGTCATCAGGCCGCGCTGGATGCCGAACGCGTCGTCGAGGACCTTCGCCAGCGGCGCCAGGCAGTTGGTCGTGCACGAGGCGTTGGAGATGATCGTGTGCTTGGCCGCGTCGTAGTCGCCGTCGTTGACGCCCATGACGACCGTGACGTCGTCGTTGGTGGCGGGCGCGGAGATGACGACCTTCTTGGCGCCGGCCTCGACGTGCGCCTTGGCCTTGGTGCCGTCGGTGAAGAAGCCGGTGGACTCCACCACGACGTCGACGCCGAGGTCGCCCCAGCCGAGGTTGGCCGGGTCGCGGTCGGCGAGGACCTTCACGCTCGTGCCGCCCACCACGATCTCCCCGTCGCCGACGGAGACGTCCCCGGGGAACTTGCCGAGGATGGAGTCGTGCTTGAGCAGGTGGGCCAGGGTCTTGCCGTCCGTCAGGTCGTTGACGGCGACGATCTCGATGTCGGCCCCCGACGCCTGCGCGGCGCGGAAGAAGTTCCGGCCGATGCGTCCGAAGCCGTTGATGCCGACGCGTGTCGTCATTCTTCTCCTCCTCGAGGGCACCGTCCCTGCGGTCCGCGGTGGGCTCCGTGGTGCGGTGCTCCGTGGTAGCGGTCGTTCCCCTGCGGTGTGACCGGCGCAACACGCACGCCGCCGTGGTGAACCCTAGGGCCTGGCGGGCCGGCGCGGAGCGGCGGGGCGACGCTTCGGCGGCGGGGTCGGGGCGCCGCCGTGGTCGGACCACAGACCCGCCGTGGTCGGACCACGGGACCGCCCGAGCGCCGATCAGGCGTCGAGCATGTCCGCGGTGAGCCCGGCGTCGGTGCCGGGCAGGCCCAGCTCCGCGGCGCGCTTGTCCGCCATGCCCAGCAGCCGGCGGATGCGCCCGGCGATGGCGTCCTTCGTCATCGGCGGGTCGGCCAGCTGGCCGAGCTCCTCCAGGCTGGCCTGCTTGTGCTGCAGGCGCAGCCGTCCCGCGGCCAGCAGGTGCTCGGGGATGTCGTCGCCCAGCAGCTCCATCGCCCGCTCCACCCGGGCACCGGCGGCCACCGCGGCGCGCGCGGAGCGGCGCAGGTTGGCGTCGTCGAAGTTGGCCAGCCGGTTGGCGGTGGCGCGCACCTCCCGGCGCATCCGCCGCTCCTCCCACGTCATGACCGCGTCGTGGGCGCCCAGGCGGGTCAGCAGCGCCGCGATGGCGTCCCCGTCGCGCAGCACCACCCGGTCCACCCCGCGCACCTCCCGCGCCTTGGCCTGCAGCTGCAGGCGGCGGGCGGCGCCGACGAGGGCGAGGGCGGCCTCGGGGCCGGGGCAGGTGACCTCCAGCGCGGCGGAGCGGCCCGGCTCGGTGAGGGAGCCGTGGGCCAGGAACGCCCCCCGCCAGGCGGCCTCGGCGTCGCAGGCGGACGCGGAGACGATCTGGGAGGGCAGCCCGCGCACCGGGCGGCCGCGGACGTCCAGCAGGCCCGTCTGGCGGGCCAGGGACTCCCCGTCGCGCACCACGCGCACCACGTAGCGCGTGCCGCGGCGCAGCCCGCCGGGCTGCAGCACGACGACGTCGCTGGGGTGGCCGAAGACCTCCGCGATGTCGCGGCGCAGCCGGCGGGCGCTGGAGGCGGAGTCCAGCTCGGCCTCGATGACGATGCGCCCGGAGACGATGTGGAGACCGCCCGCGAAGCGCAGCACGGCCGACACCTCGGACTTGCGGCAGCACGACCGCGTCACCGGCAACCGGCTCAACTCGTCCTTGACCGCCGCCGTCAGAGCCATGGGCCCCATCCTCGCACCGCGCGCGGGGCGTCCCGCACCACCGCGCTCGGCCGCCGCGTCCCGATCACCGTTCCTCACCGGGCCTCCTGGACGTCGCCGTAGGTGGAGCTGAAGACGTCACGGTAGGCCGCCGCCAGGCGCAGCGCGTCGTGGCGCGGGGTGCCG
The DNA here is from genome assembly GCF_039542765.1 of Kineococcus glutinatus. Classification (NCBI taxonomy): domain Bacteria; kingdom Bacillati; phylum Actinomycetota; class Actinomycetes; order Kineosporiales; family Kineosporiaceae; genus Kineococcus; species Kineococcus glutinatus. Next base: position 4,662 of record NZ_BAABIL010000207.1, on the reverse strand, counting down.
TCGCCGAGGGACACCTGCCGCAGCAGCAGCCGCGCGCCCAGGGAGGCGGCCACGTCCGCCAGGGCCTGGGGGTCCTCCACCGCGACCGGGTCGGCGAGCACCGCGTCCAGGCGCAGCTCGGGGGCGTGGGCGGCCAGCACCTCCAGGTGCGCCTCCGCGCTGAAGCCGTCGGTCTCCCCCGGCTGCACGGCGAGGTTGAGGGTGACGCAGCGGCGGGCGCGGGTGCCGTGCAGCGCGGCGGCGAGGGCGGGGACCATCAGGTGCGGCAGGACGCTGGTGAACCACGAGCCGGGGCCGAGCACCACCCAGTCGGCCTCCTGCAGGGCGCGCAGCACCTCCGGGCGCACCGGGGGGTCCCCGGGCACCAGCCGCACGGCCGCCACCCGACCCGGGGTGGAGGCCACCGCCACCTGCCCGCGCACCGGGACCGTGCGCCCGGGGTCGGCGGGGTCCAGGCCCAGGACGTCGGCCTCGATGTCCAGGGGCACCGCCGCCATGGGCAGCACCCGACCGCGCGCGCCGAGCAGGCGGGCCACCCAGTCCAGGCCGGCGACGGGGTCGTCCAGCAGCTGCCACAGGGTGCTGATGAGCAGGTTGCCGGTGGCGTGCTCGCGCAGCTCCCCGTCGCCGTCGAAGCGGTGCTGCAGCACGTCGCGCCACGTGCGGCCCCACTCGGAGTCGTCGCACAGCGCCGACAGCGCCATGCGCAGGTCGCCGGGGGGCAGCACCCCCAGCTCGCGGCGCAACCGGCCCGAGGAGCCGCCGTCGTCGGCGACGGTGACGACGGCGGTGAGCCGGTCGGTGACGTGGCGCAGCGCCGACAGCGACGCGGCCAGGCCGTGCCCGCCGCCCAGGGCCACCACGGCGGGCGCGGTGCTGCCGCGGCGGCGGGGCCCGGGGCGGCCGGGGGTACCGGGCCCGGGCGGGAGCGGGTCGCTCACTCCCGCCCCAGGTCCCGGTGCAGCACCCGCACGGGCACGCCCTCGGCGCCCAGGCGCCGCCCCAGCTCCTCCACCAGGGCCACGGAGCGGTGCTTGCCGCCGGTGCAGCCCAGCGCGACGGTGGCGAAGCGCTTGTTCTCCCGCCGGTAGCCCTGCAGCACCGGCTGCAAGGCGGCGGCGTAGCGCTCCAGGAACGGCAGGGCGCCCTCGGCGGCCAGCACGTACTGCGCGACGGGGGCGTCCTTGCCGGTGAGGGGCCGCAGGTCCGGTTCCCAGTGCGGGTTGGGCAGGAAGCGCACGTCGGCGACGTGCTCGGCGTCCGAGGGCGTGCCGTACTTGAAGCCGAAGGACATCACGGTGACCCGCAGGGCCTCGGTGAGCTCGCCCTCGAAGAGGGCGGCGACCTTGGCGCCGAGCTGGTGGACGTTGAGGGTGGAGGTGTCCAGCACGACGTCGGCGCGGGCGCGCAGGTCGCTGGTCAGCTCCCGCTCGTGGGCGATGCCGTCGACGATGCGCCCGTCGCCCTGCAGCGGGTGCGGGCGGCGCACCGACTCGAAGCGGCGCACGAGGACCTCGTCGGAGGCGTCCAGGAACACCACCCGGGGGGAGACGTGCCGGGTGTCGAGCACCGCCAGGGCTCCTTGCAGCTCCGCGAAGAAGGAGCGCCCGCGCACGTCGACGACGACGGCGATGCGCGGCACCGAGCGACCGGCGCGGGCGGCGAGCTCGGCGAGGGGCTCCAGCATCTGGGGCGGCAGGTTGTCCACGACGTACCAGCCGAGGTCCTCCAGCGCCTTGCCGGCGGTGGAGCGCCCCGCGCCCGACATGCCGGTGATGATGAGCAGCTCCGGGCGGGTGCGGTCCTCGCCCGCCCCCCCGGCCGGCTGCGCGTCGCCCGCCTCCTGCGTCGCCTCTGCCACGGGCGCCATCCTGCCAGCCGGTGGCGCGCCCGCGCGCCGGAACCCGACGCTGCGCAGCCGCCGGTTCGCACAGCGCGACGGCACGACGGCACGACGGCGCGGCGGGCGCGGCGGGCGCGGCGGGTGTCGCAGGCCTCAGTCGAGCAGCTCGCCGGTGGCGGTGTTGACCCGCAGGCCCGCCTCCTGCTCCCGGAGCTCCTCGCCCGGCCCCGCAGCGCCCGCCGCGGCGGGCGCGCGCAGGCTGTCGACGACGGTCTGAGCGGTGCGCCGGCCGATGCCGGGCACGGCCATCACCTCCTCGACGGTGGCCGCGCGCAACCGCTTGAGGGAGCCGAAGTGCTTCAGCAGCGCGCTGCGGCGGGTGGCCCCCAGGCCGGGGACGGCGTCCAGCGCGCTGGCCGTCATGGACCGGCTGCGCTTGGCGCGGTGGTAGGTGATGGCGAAGCGGTGCGCCTCGTCGCGGACCCGCTGCAGCAGGTAGAGGCCCTGGCTGGTGCGGGGCAGCACGAGGGGGTGCTCCTCCCCGGGCAGCCACACCTCCTCCAGGCGCTTGGCCAGCCCGCACAGGGCCACGTCGACGACACCGAGGTCGGCCAGGGCCCGGGCGGCCGCCTCCACCTGGGGCCGGCCGCCGTCGACGACGACGAGGTTGGGGGCGTAGGCGAAGCGGCGGGGGCGGCCGGTGGCGGGGTCGACGCCCCCGCCCGCGCCGTCCTCGCCCGGCACGTCGGCGGGCAGGTCGGCGGGGACGTCGGCGGGGTCGCCGCCGAGCACCTCCGCGACGGCGTCGTCGACCACCGCGGCGCCGTCCTGCTGCTCGGCGCGCATCCGCCGGAAGCGGCGGGTGAGGACCTCGCGCATGGCGGCGGTGTCGTCGAGGCCGTCCTCGCCGCGCACCGCGAAGCGGCGGTAGTCGGCCTTCTTGGGCAGGCCGTCCTCGAAGACCACCATGGAGGCCACCACGTTCGTCTCCTGGGTGTGGGAGACGTCGAAGCACTCGATGCGCAGCGGTGCCTCCTCCAGCCCGAGGGCCTCCTGCAGCTCCTGCAGCGCCGCGCTGCGGGTGGTGAGGTCCCCGGCGCGGCGGGTCTTGTGCAGGGCCAGGGCCTGGGTGGCGTTGCGCTGCACCGTCTCCAGCAGGGCGCGCTTGTCGCCGCGCTGGGGCACCCGCAGCTCCACCCGGGTGCCGCGCAGCTCCGAGAGCCAGTCCTCCACGTCGTCGCCGGGGGTGGCGGGCAGCTGCGGCACGAGGACCTCCCGCGGCACCGCCTCGCCGCTCTCGGCGCCGTAGACCTGCAGCAGCAGCTGCTCCACCAGCTCGGCCACGCCGACGTCCTCGACCTTCTCCACCACCCAGCCGCGCTGGCCGCGCACCCGGCCGCCGCGGACGTGGAACACCTGCACCGCGGCCTCCAGCTCGTCGTCGGCGATGGCGAAGACGTCGGCGTCGGTGGCGTCGGGCAGCACGACCGCGCTCTTCTCCAGCGCCCGCTGCAGCGCCGCGACGTCGTCGCGCAGCCGCGCGGCGCGCTCGAAGTCCAGGTCGGCCGCCGCGGCGCGCATCTGCTGCTCCAGCCGCTTGACGAACCGCGAGGTCTGCCCGGCCATGAAGTCGCAGAAGTCCTGCGCCAGCGCCCGGTGCGCGGCGGGGTCGATGCGCCCCACGCACGGCGCGGCGCACTTGTCGATGTAGCCCAGCAGGCAGGGCCGGCCGGAGGCGGTGGCGCGCTTGAACACGCCGGTGCTGCAGGTGCGCACGGGGAACACCCGCAGCAGCAGGTCGACGGTCTCGCGGATGGCCCAGGCGTGGGTGTAGGGCCCGAAGTAGCGGGTGCCCTTGTGCTTGGCGCCGCGCAGCACCTGCACGCGCGGGAACTCCTCGCCCATCGTGACGGCGAGGTAGGGGTAGGACTTGTCGTCGCGGTACTTGACGTTGAACCGCGGGTCGAACTCCTTGATCCAGGAGTACTCCAGCTGCAGGGCCTCGACCTCGGTGGACACCACCGTCCACTCCACGCTGGCGGCCGTCGTCACCATCTGCCGGGTCCGCGGGTGCAGCGCGGCGACGTCCTGGAAGTAGTTCGCCAGCCGCTGCCGCAGGCTCTTGGCCTTGCCGACGTAGACGACCCGGCCCTGGGGGTCGCGGAAGCGGTAGACCCCCGGCTCGAGCGGGATCTCCCCCGGCTTGGGGCGGTAGGTGGCGGGGTCGGGCACGCCGACAGGTTAAGCCGGGGCCCGGACAGCGCGGCCGGTCGCGGTGGGTGGCGGTGGGTGCGGGCGGGCGCCCGCGGCGGAGGTCAGCGCAGCGTGATGCAGGCCAGCCGGGCGCCCGCGGTGCCCGCGCTGCCCGGTTCGTGGGAGGTGTGCTCGGCGTGGAGCACGAGCGAGCCGGGGGCCTGGCGGTAGGACCACGGGTTGGTCGAGCGCACCACGGCGTCGCCCGCGGCGTCGGTGTGCAGGTCCAGCCACACCTCGTTGACGGGGTTGGCGTAGGCGGGGTCGACCGACGGCTGCACGGGGTCGGGCACCTGCTGGTAGTGCGGGCCGGCGTCCTGCGGGGAGGCGCCGCAGGGCAGCTGGTGCAGGTGGGCGCCGTAGGCGCGGTGCGGTTGCAGGCCGCGCACGAGCAGGACCGTGGCGGTGCCCAGCCTGCTGGAGACGGACAGCGCGGCCGCGCTGGAGCCGGCCGGCACCGCCGAGCCGTCGTAGCTCCACGCGCCCCCGCGGCCCTCGGCGTTCGGTGCGCCGACGGCGTGCAGCACGCGCACGCCGTCGACACCCGCGTCGCCCGACCGGCCGGG
>NZ_BAABIL010000206.1:0-10315 GCF_039542765.1 Kineococcus glutinatus | reverse complement strand
GCGCGATGCGATGGCCTCGGCGCCGCCGGCGGGCATGGCGCCGATGAGCCCGGTGGCCGCGGCCTGCGCGGCGCCGACGAGGGCGCCGCGGCCACCGGCGACCTGCGTGCCGCCGACGAGCCCGAGCTGGGCGTACTGCTCCAGCTTCGCGCGCGAGTCGGCGATGTCGAGGTTGCGCATCGTCAGCTGCCCGATCCGGTCCACCGGCCCGAACGCGGAGTCCTCGGTGCGCTCCATGGACAGCTTGTCCGGGTGGTAGCTGAACGCCGGCCCGGAGGTGGCCAGGATCGAGTAGTCGTCGCCGCGCCGCAGCCGCAGGGTGACCTCCCCGGTGACGGCCGCGCCCACCCAGCGCTGCAGCGACTCCCGCAGCATGAGGGCCTGCGGGTCCAGCCAGCGCCCCTCGTACATCAGCCGGCCGAGGCGGCGGCCCTCGCTGTGGTACGTCGCGAGGGTGTCCTCGTTGTGGATGGCGTTGACGAGGCGCTCGTAGGCGGCGTGCAGCAGCGCCATGCCGGGCGCCTCGTAGATGCCGCGGCTCTTGGCCTCGATGATGCGGTTCTCGATCTGGTCGGACATCCCCAGGCCGTGCCGGCCGCCGATGGCGTTGGCCTCCAGCACCAGGTCCACGGCGGAGGCGAACTCCCGCCCGTCGATCGTGACGGGGCGGCCCTGCTCGAAGCCGATGGTGACGTCCTCGGTGGCGATCTCCACGGCCGGGTCCCAGAACCGCACGCCCATGATGGGCTCGACGAGCTCGACGCTGGCGTCGAGGTGCTCCAGCGCTTTCGCCTCGTGGGTGGCGCCCCAGATGTTGGCGTCGGTGGAGTACGCCTTCTCGGTGCTGGCCCGGTAGGGCAGGTCGCGGGCCAGCAGCCACTGCGACATCTCGGTGCGCCCGCCGAGCTCGCTGACGAAGGCGGCGTCCAGCCACGGCTTGTAGATGCGCAGCGTCGGGTTGGCCAGCAGGCCGTAGCGGTAGAACCGCTCGATGTCGTTGCCCTTGAAGGTGGAGCCGTCACCCCAGATCTGCACGCCGTCGTCGAGCATCGCCCGCACCAGCAGCGTGCCGGTGACCGCGCGGCCCAGGGGGGTGGTGTTGAAGTAGGCGCGGCCGCCGGAGCGGATGTGGAAGGCGCCGCAGGTGAGGGCGGCGAGCCCCTCCTCCACCAGCGCGGCGCGGCAGTCCACCAGCCGGGCGAGCTCGGCCCCGTACACCGACGCGCGCTCGGGCACCGAGGCGATGTCGGGCTCGTCGTACTGGCCGATGTCGGCGGTGTAGGTGCAGGGCACCGCACCCTTCTCGCGCATCCAGGCGACCGCTACGGAGGTGTCGAGGCCGCCGGAGAAGGCGACCCCCACGCGCTCGCCGACGGGCAGGGAGGTGAGCACCTTCGACATGGGCAAGATTATGCATGATGCTGGATGGTCATGCAATCAGCCGGTGCCGCCCGGGTGGTCGGCACCGGCCGCGACCGGCTCAGGCCTCCGCCGCCACCCGGCGCCCGGCCAGCTCCGCCCGCACCGCCGGGGCGACCTCGGTGCCCAGCAGCTCGATGGCCCGCAGCACGTCGCGGTGCGGCATCGTGCCGACGCTGACGTGCAGCATGAAGCGGTCGACGCCGCCGAGCTGCTCGTCGAGCAGCAGCAGCTTGTCCGCCACCTCCGCCGGGCTGCCGACGTAGAGGGCGCCGCGCCGGCTGCGGGCGGCCTCGTAGCCGACCCGGCTGTAGGGCTGCCAGCCGCGCTCGCGGCCGATGGTGTTCATCGCCACCGCCATCGGGCCGTAGTTGATCTCCACGGCCTGCTGGGTCGTCGGCGCGAGGAAGCCGTGGGAGTGCACCGCCACCGGCTTCGGGGCGTGCCCGGCCTCGGCCAGGGAGCGGCGGTAGAGGTCCACCAGCGGGCGGAACTGCTCCGGCATCCCGCCGATGATCGCCACCGCCAGCGGCAGGCCCAGGCGCCCGGCGCGCACCACCGACGACGGGCTGCCGCCGACGCCGACCCACACCGGCAGCTCCTCCTGCACCGGGCGCGGGTAGACGCCGAGGTCGTGGATGGGTGCGCGGTGCCTGCCGCTCCACGTGACGCGCTCGTCGCGGCGGATCGCCAGCAGCAGCTCCAGCTTCTCCGCGAACAGCTCGTCGTAGTCGTCGAGGTCGTAGCCGAACAGCGGGAAGGACTCGATGAACGAGCCGCGCCCGGCGATGATCTCCGCGCGCCCGTCCGAGAGCCCGTCGAGGGTGGCGAAGTCCTGGAAGACCCGCACCGGGTCGTCGGAGGACAGCACCGTGACGGCGCTCGTCAGCCGGATGCGCTCGGTGCGGGCGGCCGCGGCGGCCAGCACGACGGCGGGGGCGGAGGCGGCGTAGTCGCTGCGGTGGTGCTCGCCGAGGCCGTACACCGCCAGGCCCGCCTGCTCGGCGGCGACGACCTCCTCGACGACCTCGCGCAGCCGCTGCGGGTGCGCCATGACCTCGCCGGTCGCCGGGTCGCGGGTGGTCTCCGCGAACGAGCTGATGCCGATCTCCACGGCTGGTCGCCTCCTCCGGTCCGGGACCCTCCCGGCTGCTTGAGCCTTCAACGAGCTTACCGGGTGGTGGATTCCCCGGGGCTCGGGCTCGCCTCACGCCCCCGGCCTGCGCTCCTGCAGCCCCCACGGCGAACCGTGCCCGCCCGCCAGCAGCTCCAGGAACGGCACCGCGTCGAACGCCTCCGGCCCCAGCACCCCCGCCCCCGCCCACGTCCCCGACGCCAGCAGCTCCAGCGCCACCACCGGGTTCACCGCCGTCTGCCACACCACGCACTGCGCGTCGAACTCCGCCGTCGACCAGGCGTTGTCCACGACGTGGTGCAGGTACACCTCCCGCGGCGCGCCGTCCTTGCCGCGGCCCGTCACCCACACCCCCGCGCACGTCGAGCCGCTCATCCGCGGCCCCAGCGTCGCCGGGTCGGGCAGGCAGGCCGCCACCACGTCGCGCGGGGCGACCTCCACGCCCTTGACCCGCACCGGGTCCGTGCGGTCCAGCCCGAGCGCGTGCAGCGTCCTGAGCACCCCGATGAACTCGCGTCCCAGCCCGTACTTGAACGTCACCCGCCGCGCGTCGATCCAGCGCGGCATGAGGAGCACCTCCTCGTGCTCGACGTTGACGCACTCCACCGGCCCGATGCCGCCGGGGAAGTCGAACACCTCCGGCTCGCTGAACGGCTCGGTGGTGAACCAGCCGCGGTCCCGCTCGTAGACCACCGGCGGGTTGAGGCACTCCTCGATGGTCGTCCAGATGGAGAACGACGGCGCGAAGACCTCCCGGCCCCGCTCGTCGCGGACCACCAGGTCGGCCCCGTCGCGGGTGCCCAGCTCGTCGATCTCGGAGAACAGGTGGTCGGCGGCGTAGCGGGCGAAGACGTCCGACAGCCCCGGCTCCACGCCCATCCCCACCAGCGCCAGCCGCCCCGCGTCCTCCCAGCGCCGCGCCAGGGCGAACTGCTCGTCGCCGAGCTTCACGCCCGTGCGGGCGTGCGGCTCGGTCGGGTGCGGCCGCGACAGCGACATCGCCATGTCGAGGTAGTCCGCCCCCGCCTCCAGCGCCCCGGTGAAGACCGGCAGGACGAACCGCGGGTCCACCGCGTTGACGACGTGGGTGGCGCCGTGCTCGCGCGCCAGCGCCGTGACGGCCGCCGCGTCGGAGGCGTCCACGTGCGCGCTGCGGAAGCGGGTGTCGCCCCGGTGGCGGCGGCGGACGGCGGCCACCGTCCGCTCGGCGCGGGCGGTGTCGTGGTCGGCCACGACGAGGGCGTCGAAGAAGTCGCGGCGCGCGGCGGTCTTGGCGAGGGCGTCGCCGACACCGCCGGCGCCCACGAGGAGGATGCGCATGGCGGGACGGTAGACCCCCGCTCCGCGCGACGCGCCGAGTCGGCGATGTGGACCTGCGGAAAGCGGCGCGGCTGGGCCGCGGGAGCGTTCCTTCCGCGGACTCCTTGCCCCCCACCCCCCGGATGCGTACCTTGCCCGGGGTCGACGACGACCGTCGGCCGCACGACTGCGAACAGGACGGGGTACGCCATGGCTGAGGTACCGGCGACGAGCGACCGCGCGCAGGGGGTGCCACCCCCGTCAGCGGGCAAGGGGCTCACGCCCGGTGCGCTGGGGCTGTGGGGCAACACCGTGATCGGGTTGGGGTCCACCGCCCCCGCCTACAGCCTGGCGGCGACCCTCGGCTACGTCGTGTTCGCCGTGGGGGACCGGGCGCCGGCGATGTTCCTGCTCGCCTTCGTCCCGATGCTGCTCGTCGCGGTGGCCTACCGCGAGCTCAACCGCGCCGCGCCCGACTGCGGCACGACGTTCACCTGGGGCACGAAGGCGTTCGGCCCCTGGGTGGGCTGGATGGGCGGCTGGGGGGTCGCCGTCTCCGGGATCATCGTGCTCGCCAACGTGGCCGAGATCGCCGGCATCTACACGTTGCGCTTCCTCGGCCTCGACGGCGCCGCCGAGAACCTCGGCGTCCGGGTCACCCTCGGCGTCCTGTTCATCATCGGCATGACGTGGATCAGCTACCGCGGCATCGTCATCTCCGAGCGGCTGCAGAACGTCTTCGTCCTGCTGCAGTTCGCCGTGCTCGGCTTCATCGCGATCGGCGCCCTCTGGCTCGTCTACTCCGGCGGGGCGGGGGAGCAGGCCGTGCGCCCGTCGCTGGAGTGGTTCTCCCCGTTCGGGTTGAGCGCCTCCGCCATCGCCGAGGCCGTCATCCTCTGCGTCTTCATCTACTGGGGCTGGGACGCCTGCCTGGCCGTCACCGAGGAGACGAAGGACTCCGACTCCACCCCCGGCAAGGCCGCCGTGCTGGCCACCGTCATCCTGCTGGCGACCTACCTGCTCGTCGCCGTCGCGGTGCAGGCCTACTCCGGCTTCGGGGACACCGGCATCGGCCTGGCCAACGAGGAGAACGCCGACGACGTCCTCACCGTCCTCGGCGGGCCCGTCGGCGGCGCCGTGGTCTCCTCGCTGCTGCTGCTGACGGTGGCCGTCTCCGCCGCCGCCTCCACCCAGACGACGATCCTGCCCACGGCCCGCGGGGCGCTGGCGATGGCCGTCTACGGGGCGCTGCCCGCCCGCTTCGGGCACGTCCACCCCAGGTTCCGCACGCCGTCCTTCGCCACCGCCGTGATGGGCGCCGCGGCGGTCTTCTTCTACCTGGTGCTGTCGTTCGTCAGCCAGAGCGCGCTGATGGACTCCATCGCCTCCCTCGGCCTGGCCGTGGCGTTCTACTACGGCATCACCGCGTTCGCGTGCGTGTGGTTCTTCCGCCGCACCCTGACCCGCTCGGTGCGCGACTTCCTGCTGCGCGGGCTCGTCCCGCTCGTGGGCGGGCTGGCGATGCTGTGGGCGTTCGGCCAGAGCGCCGTCGACATGGTCGGCACCGACTACGGCGAGACGAACTTCGGCCCGGTCGGCGGCGTCTTCGTCATCGGCGTCGGCATGCTCGCCCTCGGGGTGCCGCTCATGCTGGCCTGCGCCGTGCGGCTGAAGGCGTTCTTCCGCGGCGAGACGCTCGACGAGGACACCCCGATCCTGGTGCCCGACACCGGCGCCCCGCCCATCGGCGGGCTCTGACCGGCAGGTGCGGCACGACGGCGGCCCGCTCCCCCCGGGGGGAGGCGGGCCGCCGTCGTGCGCGGGGCGGGCGCCGGTGGTGCGCAGGGCCTCAGGAGGGGGCGCGCAGCCCGGCCAGCACGATGCCGGCGTAGGCCTCCGCGGCCCGCGGGTCCGGGCCGCCGATGCGCGCGGCGTGCCCGAGGCCGCACACCAGGCGGCGCAGGTCGGTGACGGTGACGCCCTCGCGCACCACCCCCGCGGCCCGGGCGCGCTGCAGCAGCTCGTCGCAGGTGGCCGTCAGCTCCGCCAGGCGCGCCGCGGCGGCCGGGGTGCTCGTGTCGGTGCCGGAGAAGACCTCCTGCAGGGCGGCGTCCTCGACGAGCAGGCGCACCCCGCTGCGCAGCAGCCGGTCGAGCCCGGCGAGGGGGTCCGGTTCGACCGCGGCGGCGCGGGCCTCGGCGTCGAGGCGGTCGAGGCTGTCGGCGGCGAGCGCCTCCAGCAGGGCGCGGCGGTCGGGGAAGTGCCGGTAGACGGTGCCGACGCCGACGCCGGCGAGCCCGGCGAGGACGTTCATCGGCAGGGCGGTGTCCCCGGCGGCCAGCCGTCCCCGCGCGACGTCGAGGACCCGGGCGCGGTTGCGGGCGGCGTCGGCGCGCAGCTCGGGGGCGGGGGGCACGGGCCCAGGGTACGGCGCCCGGACGAACCATCGATTCGGATGACCCATCCGGTTGTGTGCTAGCGTCCCGTTTGCGGATGGACCATCCGTTTCCTCCGAGACCCCGGAGCCCCCCGTGCCCCAGACGCTGCCCGACCCCACCCGCTGGACCGCCGCCGACGTCCCCGACCAGAGCGGCCGCACCGCCCTCGTCACCGGTGCCTCCAGCGGCCTCGGCGCCCACCTCGCCCACGTCCTCGCCGCCCGCGGCGCCACCGTCGTCATGGCCGTGCGCGACCGCGCCAAGGGCGAGCGCGTCCGCCGCGCGATCCTCGACACCGGCGTCCCCGGCGCGCTGGAGCTGCACCCGCTCGACCTGGAGGACCTCGACGCCGTCCGCAGCTCGGCCGCCGCCCTCGCCGACCGCCCCCTCGACCTGCTCGTCGCCAACGCCGGCATCGCCGCCGGGGCGCACCGGCTCAGCCCCCAGGGCCACGAGATCCACCTCGCCACCAACCACCTCGGCCACTTCGCCCTCACCGGCCTGCTCCTGCCCGCCCTCGAACGCGGGCGCGACCCGCGCGTCGTCACCGTGACCTCCGGCCTGCACCGCCTCGTGCGGCGCTTCGACCCCACCGGCGCCGACCCCCGCCCCCACCAGCCCGGGCGCGCCTATGCCCGCTCCAAGCTCGCCAACGCCCTCACCGCGCTGGAGCTGGACCGCCGGCTGCGCGCCGCCGGCTCCCCCGTCACCAGCGTCCTGGCACACCCCGGCATGGCCCGCACCCCCATGCAGGACGGCCCCGGCAGCCTCCCCGCCCGGCTGGTGGTGCGGCTGCTCGTGCCCGTGCTGGCCCGGTCCACCGAGCAGGGCACCCTCCCCCTGCTGCACGCCGCCACCGCCCCCGGCCTGCCCGGCGGCGTCCTCGTCGGTCCCACCGGACCCGTCACCCGCACCCGCGTGCGCTACGAGGAACCCAGCAGGCTGGCGCTCGACACCGACCTCGCCCGCCGGCTCTGGACGGCCTCCGTGCGGCTCACCGGCGTCGAACCGGTCGCCGCGACCGCCCGCTGACCACCGCGGCCCCGCCCGCGGGGCTCCCCGGGCCGCGTCCGGCCGGGCTGCTCAGGCCGCGTCCAGCCGGGCGCCCCGGCCGCGGCGGGAACCGGCGTACGCCACCCGCCGCGCCGCGGTCATCCGCGGTCCGGGCGGCAGTCCCGGCAGGGCGTGCAGCACCGGGTCGAACACCGGGTCCGGCAGCACCCGGCCGGTGTCCACCTCCAGCCGCGCGAACGGCCGCCACGGCCCCCGCCGCTCCGCCACCGCCAGCACCCACCCCGGCCCGGGCCGCGCGGGGATCGCCGCCACCATGAGCGGCCCCGCGGGGCTGCGGTGCGCGAAGAACGTGGTGTACGCCGACGTCAGGGGGTCGCGGCGCGGCGCGGGCAGGTGCCGCCCCAGCGGGGACAGCCCCGCGCTGGACAGCAGCAGGTCCCAGGGGCGGCCGTCGTCGCCGGGCACCCGCAGCGCCAGGCCCAGCAGGTCCCGCCACCCCGCCGGCAGCCCGGCGCCCTTGGACAGCCGCACCACCACCTCGTCGCGGCCGGGGGAGTCCAGCCACGGCACCCCCACCCGCACCTGCAGGCCACCGCGGTGCACCACGCCGGGGTGGGTGAGCCCGGCGGTGTGCACGGCCTCCCGGGGGCGGCGGGTCCGCAGCCGCGCCACCTGGGCCATCACGGTGCCCAGGGCGGCCAGCGGCGGGGCGGCGTCGGGGTGCTCGGCGTCGGCGGTGCCGGGGGGTGCGGGGGCGCTGGTGGTGTCGGGTCGCTCGGGGACGGCCATGCCCGGCCCCTACCCGCCCGGCGGCGCCCCGACACCCCGGTGCCCCGCACCCCGGCGCCGCCGACGCCCGCGGGAGGATCGTGCCGTGACCCCGCGCCCGCCGTTCGGCCTCCTCCTCGACGTCGACGGCCCCGTCTCCAGCCCCGTCACCCGCACGATCCACCGCCCGGAGATCGTCGCGAGCATCGTGGCGCTGGCCGCCGCGGGCGTCCCCGTCGTCTTCAACACCGGCCGCTCGGACGCGTTCGTGCGCGAGCAGGTCGCGGGGCCGCTGCTCGCCGCGGGCCTGCCGCCGCACGCGCGGGTGCACGCCGTCTGCGAGAAGGGCGCCGTGTGGGCCCCGCTGGCCGCCCTCGTCGCCGGCGACGTCACCGTCGACCACGCCCTCGCCGTCCCCGCCGACGTGCACGCGCTCGTCGGCGGCATCGTCGCGGCCCGCTGGTCGGGTGCGATGTTCGTGGACACCGCGAAGCTGACGATGGTGTCGGTGGAGCAGCGGGTGGACGTGCCCGCCGAGGAGTACGCCGCCGCGCAGGTCCCCTTCGAGCAGGAGGTGTTCGACGCCTGCGCCGCCGCCGGGCTGGGCATCGGCTGGCGCGGGCGCACCCGGCCCGACGCCGCGGGGGAGGTCCCGTACCGGATCGACCCGACGATCATCGCCAGCGACGTGGAGTCCGTCCGGCTCGGCAAGGACCTCGGCGCCGAGCGCGCCCTGGAGCTGCTGGCCGCCGACGGGCCGCTGCCGCTGCGCTGGCGCACCGTGGGCGACTCCCGCACCGACTACGCGATGGCCGACCTGCTGCACGGGCGCGGCTGCGAGGTCGCGCACGTGGACGTCCGGCCCGGCGACGGCGCGCTCGAGCGGCCCTACCCGGTGCTGCTGGCCGGCGCGGCGGTCGACGACGAGGCCGGTGCCGCCTACCTGGGGCGGCTGGCGGCGCTGGTGAGCGGCGGGACCGGCGACGAGGAGGGCGGCGGGCTGACCTGGAGCGGCGGGCGCGCACCCCGCTGAGCCGGGTGCGGGACCGCGGCGCTCACGGCCGGCCGCTGGCGAGGACCGGGGCGGGTGCGACCCCGTGGACCTCGACGCGGTCGGGACCGCCGAGCAGGGCCGGGTCCTCCCCGGGCAGCAGCTCCGTCGACATGATCCGCCGGGTGTGCTCCTCGAGGTGCCGGGCGGCGGTCACGAACACCAGCACCACCATCCCCCGGTCCGCCCGCCGCAGGACGAGGACGTCGACCAGGCCGTCGGTGTCGGCCACCGCCGGCCAGATGCGCTCGCGCCCGCTGCGTTCGTCGGCCGCAGCCTGCTCCTCGCTGCGCGGCCCCTCGAACGTCGTGACCTGCACGGCGGTGGGCTGCTGCCCGGCGCAGCGTCCGCGGTGGTGGTCCACGACCTCCCACACCGTCGCCCCCGCCGCGGCCCGCCGGGCCTCCTCCTCGGACCCCCAGGTCCGCAGGGAGACGGGCGCCGCCCCGGAGGCCGGCACCAGCGTGCGCTCCTCCACGGGCGACCCGCTCCCGCCCCCGGTCGTCAACGTCGCGTACACGGCATCCTCCTGCTCCTCGTGCGGCCCGCCGGCTCCCGCGGCGGCTGCACCCGAGGGTCGTCGTGCCGGCGGCACCGCGGATCCGCGGAACCACGGCTCCGCGGTACCGAGTTCCGCGCCGCAGACCCTCGCGGTGGTCCCCGGCGCGGGAGGACACTGCGCGGGTGACCACCGCGGCGGTGGGCGGGATCGTCGGGCGCGAGGCGGAGGCGGCCGAGCTCGCGGCGCGCCTGGCCGCGGCCCGCGCGGGCTCCGGTGGTCTCGTCCTGGTGTCCGGCCCGGCGGGCATCGGCAAGACGGCGCTGGTCGAGGCCCTCGCCGCGGGGGCCGGGGTGCCGGTGGTGCGCGGCCGCGCCTGGGACGGGGGAGCGCCCCCGCTGTGGCCGTGGCAGCCGCTGCTCGACGTCCTGGGGGACGGTGCCGGCGCAGGCGACCCGCAGGCCACCGCCGCCACCGCAGCCGCCACCGCAGCCGACGCCGCCGCGCTGCGCTTCGCCCGCCTGCAGCGGCTCGCCACCGCGGTGCTGGAGCGAGGACCGGCCGCCGGGCCGCTGCTGGTGCTGGAGGACCTGCACCAGGCTGACGCCCTGTCCCTGGACCTCCTGCGCGCCGTCACCGCCCGCGCGGCCGGGTCGGCCCTGCTGGTGGTGGCCACCCACCGCGACGTGCCC
>NZ_BAABIL010000205.1:0-30812 GCF_039542765.1 Kineococcus glutinatus | reverse complement strand
ACGCCCGCCGCGACGGCGAGGATCCGCTCCGGGGTGCGGTAGCTGGTGTTCAGCTCCCGCACGCGCCACTGCCGGTCACCGGGACCGGCGCCGAGCCAGCCGCGCACCTGCGCCCAGTCGGTGGGCGCTCCCGGGACGCTGGCCTGGTGCAGGTCACCGACGACGGTCATGGAGCGGGTGGGGCAGCGCCGGGCGAGCAGCCGCCAGGTCATGGGGGGCAGTTCCTGCGCCTCGTCGACCACGACGTGCCCGTAGGCCCAGGTGCGGTCAGCCGCAGCGCGTTCGGCGGTGCTGCGCTCGTCGCCGGGCTCGTAGCGTTCGGTGAGCAGCTCGGCCAGGGCCTCGCCTGCCAGCAGGTCGGTGGCGGTCAGCACCTCCGGCTCCTGGTCGTCCTCGAGGTCGGTGGGGCGCGAGCCGTGCAGGACCTCCAGCACACCGCGGGCGTAGGCGCTGCGCCGGCGCCGCCCGGCGTGCCCGTGGTGGGCCGCGGGCCGCTCGCCGAGCAGTTCGGCGGCCTCGTCCAGCAGCGGCACGTCGGAGACGGTGAAGGTCCCGCCGGGGCCGCGCAGCAGCAGCGCGCGGTCCTCGGGGTGCAGGTCGGCAGCGGCCCGCCGCAGGCGCTCGGGGGAGCTGAACAGTTCCCGCAGCAGCCGCTGGGGGGTCAGGGCCGGCCAGCACCGCTCGATCAGCTCGTGCACGTCGGGGGCTTCTCGCACCTCGGTGCGCAGCTCGGGCAGGTCGTCCTCGTCCAGCAGGTCCGGCCCGCCGTACGGGTCGTCCCCCAGCTGCCGGGCGTACTCGGCGGTGACGGCCTCGACGAGTTCCGCGGCGAAGGCGGAACGGGCGGGGTTGTGCGGCAGGCCCGACGCCCGGGCGCGCTCGCGGGCACCGGCGCACAGGTGCGGGGACACCGCCAGGGTGAAACCGGCCAGGTCGACCTCGACCGGCTGCGGCGGAACCTCCTGCCGGTCGCGGACCGCGGCGGCGACGACGTCGGCCATGTCGGGGCGGCCCTTGACCTGCGCGGTGCGCGGCGGGTCGTCCAGGTCGGTGTCCACCCCGGGGAAGAGCCGGCCGGGGGTGGCCATGACCACCGCGTTCTCACCCAGGGCCGGCAGCACCTGGCCGACGTGGTCCACGAAGGTCCTGTTCGGCCCGACCAGCAGCACGCCGCGTCCCTCGAGCCGTTCGCGGTGGGTGTACAGCAGGTATGCGGTGCGGTGCAGGGCCACCGCGGTCTTGCCGGTGCCCGGTCCGCCCTGCACGACCAGCACCCCGTGCAGGGGCTGGCGGATGATCAGGTCCTGTTCGGCCTGGATGGTGCTGACGATGTCGCGCACCACCCCAGTGCGGGGAACCTCCAGCGCCGACAGCAGGGCGCTCGGAACCGGGCGGCCGTCCGCGTCGTGCCCTGCCGTGCCCGGCCGGTGCGCGGGATCGGTGAGGTGCTCGTCCTGGACGGCGACCACCCGCTGCCCGCGGGTGCTGATGTGCCGGCGCCTGCGCACGCCGTCGGGGTGGTGGGCGGTGGCGGTGTAGAAGGGGCGGGCCGCCGGTGCGCGCCAGTCGATCAGCAGCGGCCGCTGCTCCCGGTCGGACAGCGCCACCCGCCCCACATGCAGCACGTCACCGCCGGTGCGGTCCAGGCGGCCGAAGCACAACCCCTCGCCGGCGGCGTCCAGCGCGGTCAGCCGCCGGCGCAGCGCCGCCGCCTGCGCCTCGCGCTGCACCTGTGCCTGCCCGGCTCGTGCCGGCTGGCGCAGCACCTGCCGCAGCCGCTCGGCCGCCGCGGTCGCCGCTGCACCGCGGGCGGCGTGGAAGACCTCGAGAAACCGCTGTTCTTCGTCCACGGAATTCACCGGTGAACCCCTGATCTCCGTGGTAGAATGTGCTTCTCCATCAATTGCCGGAACAAACTCCGTGAATCGGCTCCGGGTGAACGCGGGAATTCGGTGGCCCATTCCCGGTGACGGCGGTGCGCCCGCTCGAGGTCAGCGGGGAGCGGGGGACAGGCGTCGACGGACGGCGCGGGCCAGAGCGACGACGCCGACCGCGGCCACGCAGCCGGCGGCGCCGTACGCGCTCACCACGAACAGGGCGATCACCCCGAGCGGGTCGGATGCCACGAGCGGTCCTGCGGCCAGGAGCACCGCCGGGCAGAGGGCGAAGACCGCCCCGAACCACCGGCGCACCGTGAGCTCACCCAGGACGACGGCGAGCAGGAGCGTCGCGGCGGCACCGGCCGTCAGCCGGTTCGACGCCGACGGGGAATCCTCGTCCAGCGGCCACCAGCTCATCCACGCCACCCACGCCGAGCTGCCGAGGAACACGACGACCGCCGCCCACCGCCGCCGGGCGCGCGGGAGCCCGCTGAACAGCAGGTGCAGCGCGCTGGCCGGGGCGGCGATGACAGCGGCGGCCGACACCACGTGCAGCAGGTCGAGCACCACCCAGGCGCCCAGGTCCCCCGCCGAACCGGAGAGCACCGACGCCAGGCCGGCTGCCGCGGCGCTGGTCGCGGTTCCCGCGAAGGGCCGGGTGACGCGGTCGGTCCAGGCCGTCGCGACGACCAGGACGAGGCCGAGGACCGTCCAGGGGATGCCCGTGCCTTCCCCGAGCGCGGGCTGGAACGCCCAGCGCCACAGCAGCAGCACGACCGTGGTGGTGGCCACCGCTGCCACGGCTCGTCGGGATGTCGTCCGCAGCGCCCGCACCGGACCACTGTGCAGGAGCGCCACGGCTCGTGGAGGCGACGAGCCGCGGTACCCCCATCCGGCCGATGCGTGCTACACGGACGGCGAGGGCGGGTGGTCACCCGGTGGCGCCGCGACCGGGCGTCGTTCAGGAGCCCAGCGGCCCGTGGCCGACGAGTACCGCTCGCCCACCCGACGTCTCACGGCCCGGCGGGGTGCTGTCCCAGGACGTGCCCTCCTCCCACACCAGGACCGCGAGGTCACCCAGGAGCAGGCACCCGTCGGTCAAGGACAGCGGGCCGCTGGCGGCGGAGGCATCGGAGTCAGCGGTGGAGGTGCCGGTCACCACGATGACCGGGCCGTCGACCCGGGAGCCGGCCGCCTCCGGGGTGGCCGGCCCGCCGGTGCACGCCGCGCACAGCGAAGCCGTGACGAGCAGCGCCAGCACGCCTGCCCTCGACATCCGCACGCGCCTTCGACATCCGCACGCGCCTTCGACGCCGCTCGACGGTTGCTGGTTGCACGGTCTGTCCCGGACGTGCTGTGGGCGGTGCACCGCGCGACCGGCGGCACAGGGGACGGGGGACTCGGCATGCTGGCCAGGTGCACCCGGAGCTGGAGGCGGCGCTGGCACCACTGCTCGCCGACCTCGACGTTTCCTGCGGCGTCCTGCCCCTGGTGGATGACAAGTCGTGGCAGGACGACCCCGACGCTGCGAGCTGCTGGCTCTTCAGCCCTGACGGCACGGGCACGGGCGTGTGGATCCCCACCGGCCAACGTGAGGTCGAGCAGGTCGTCATGCTGGCCGACCAGGTGCAGGAGTGGGCGGTGGAGTCGCTGTGGATGCTCGACCGCTCCGCGTCGTGGCCTGCGTGCCCCTACCACCCGAAGCGGCATCCGCTGGCAGCGCGGGAGCAGGCGGAGCAGGCGGTGTGGACCTGCCCCGTCCTGCAGGAGCGGATCTGCGCGGTGGGAGCGCTGAGCCGGACCCGCATCCGTCGACGGAAGCTGCGCCACCACGCCTGACCAGCGGCCTGAGCGGACGTTCGGTTGCCGCGGTCTGCCCCGGCTCCGGTCGACTGTCGTCGATGGGGCGATCGCTCGTGGGTACGAGCGAACGTCCACCGCCTCTCGTGATCGCGCCCGCAACGCGGCAGAGTTGGGTGTTCGTCAGGGCGGGGGAAGGGTGAGGGCTGCCCTGGCGAGGTCCTCGCTGGTGAGGACGGGCTCTCCGTGGACGCTGCTCTGACCCAGGACGACGGCGACACCGTCAGGGCGTACGGAGAAGACGGTGTTACCGCCGGTGCCCATCCCGTCGATCTCCTGCACGGGTTGTTCTGCGGCGACGACGGGGTGCCCGTCGATGGTGAGCACCCGGCACACCGCGCCACCGGGTGGCAGTTCCAGGGTGGCGGAGGCCGGCCACTGCGAGCACGGGTCGAGGTCGAGCCAGGTCAGCTCCGGCCCCTGGGCCCAGATGAGCGAGCTGTAGACCCCGGTCGAGCGGGCGTAGGAGAGGTGCCCGTCGGGTCCGAGGTCGATCCCCAGTTCTTCGTCGTAGCCACCAGCGAAGATTTCATCGCGCATGGTGCGGTCCCACGTGTTCAGCCGTTCGCTCGTGAGGGCCGGAGAGCCGGGGACCTCCTCGATGCGGTCTGGCTCCACCGTCCAGCCCTCGCCTCGGGTGGGGCCGCGCCAGGTGACGGTCGTGCCGTCCTGGTAGGTGATCGTCATGTCCTGCACCGGGGTGCTCGGCTCGGTCGGGGACGGCTCGGGGATCGGCGCAGCCGGGGCCGCGGTGGCGGGTGCGGGGTTCTGGAGGGGCGTCGGCTCCGCGGTTGGCGCGCCAGGAGCCTCGGGCGCGCTGCTCGTGGTGCACCCCGCCGCCAAGACCGCGACGGCGACCACCAGCGTCGCGGGGTGCCGGATCGTCCTACCGCTACGCCTCACGGGAGTGACACGCGGGGAACCGATCGCAGGTTGACCTGTGGATCCGAGAGATCGGCGCGGAGACCACGGCAGACACCGCCCGTACCCGGGCTCGGCTGGCCGCCTACGAGGCGCTGCTGCGCTCCTCCTCGCACCGGGAGGCCGTCGATGCCACAGGGCGGCGCATCGCTGCTGCCGACATCACCCGCCAGCCCGACGGGCGCTACGTGATGCAGACTCTCAACCACCTCGACCCGAGCCAGGACTGCTCGCAGAGCTGAAGCGATCACGACCGCACCGCGCGAGCAGCGGCATGACCGCGATGTCGTCAGGTCGGGCACGGTGACGGGTATGAGCGAACCCGTCGGTGTCGACTTCGGGTCGGTGGACGCGCTGCCGTTGCCGCTAGAGCTGGACGTTCTGCTGCAGTCCTT
Organism: Kineococcus glutinatus; assembly: GCF_039542765.1. Lineage (NCBI taxonomy): Bacteria > Bacillati > Actinomycetota > Actinomycetes > Kineosporiales > Kineosporiaceae > Kineococcus > Kineococcus glutinatus. The sequence continues at coordinate 25,756 of NZ_BAABIL010000205.1, read as the reverse complement.
GAGGCCGGCGCGCCGAGTGCACACCCCGTCCCGTCCCGACTCGCTGGCGCAGCTGTACCACCGCCACGAACGCGAGCAGGTGCAGCAGACGGTGGGCTTCGCGCTGCCGAGGCTGTCGGTTCTGGTCGATGCCGGGCAGGTGGAGCTGGTGGCCACCGCCGGGCGAGGTGAGCTCAGCGCCCCCGCTGAGCTGGGGCGCTGGGAGAACGCATCGGTGACGGTGTTGTACGTGGTCGACGAGGCGGTGCTGCACCTGCCCGGTGGCAGAAAACACGCACCAGGTGTCACGACGATGGACGTGCTGTACGGGCACGGCTGGCCTTCACAGCCAGCGGAAGCTCCACGCACCACCCGCTCCAGCGCCAGCGGGGATGCCACCACGGTCCTGGTGCACGGCGCTCAGGTGGGGGTGCAGCACCGCGAGCACAGACTGACGAGGTTGGCGTGGCGGCAGCGGCTGGGACAGGTGGAGTGCGGCGTGGTGGTGCACAGCCCGCTGAAGCCGCTGCAGGCAGTGCAGATGCTGGTGCAGTGCGACGTGCTGGCCGGTAGCGCCTGAAGCGGGCTCCCTGACCGCGTTCTCCCGGCCTCCGTCAACTCCGCGATGCGCCATGAGCGGACGAGCAGCGCTGCGGCTGTCACGGCCGTCGAGCGCCGGGCCGGCCATCCTGCTCCCAGTCCTGCTCGGACTGCTCCGCACGCCACCGGAAGTCGGTGGCCACGAGCTGACCGTAGGTGGCGTTCCACGCCCTCAGGCGTTGGAGCAGCTCGTTGCTGACACCGAAGTCGGCCAGAGGCTCATCGGGTTGTTCGAGCGGTCCGTGCCCCCAGCGGCGTCGACGGCACCGCTCACCACGGGGATCACCAGATGTGGTGATCCCCGCTCACCACCTGCGTCCCTAGCGTGCGGATCGACCGACCAGCCCCGGGCCCCGCCCGGACGATCACCCCAGGGACCGACATGCCGACCACCACCGCACCTCCCAGCGCGCCCGCCCGGCGGGAGGTCGCAGCCCCGTCGCGCCGGACCGCGTTCCTCGCCGGCGCCCTCTACCTCCTGACGTTCGCCGCGTCGATCCCCGCGCTCCTCGTGCTCGACCCCGTCCTCTCCGATCCGGGGTACGTCGTCGGGCCGGGCGCCGACGTCCGCGTCGCGGCCGGCTGCCTGCTCCTCGTCACGAACGCCTTCGCCTGCGCCGGGACCGCGGTGGTCCTCCACCCGGTGGTGGAGCGGTGGAGCAGGACGCTCGCGCTGGGTTTCGTCGCCTCCCGCGTCCTCGAGGCGGCGATCGTCGTCGTCGGCGCCCTCGGCCTGCTCGTCGTCGTCATGCTGCGCCGGGAGGTCGGGGGGCCCGGCGCCGCCGACCCGGAGGGCCTCGTGACCACCGCGGCCGCGTTCGTCGCGGTCCACGACACGTCGTTCCAGCTCGTCCCCGTCATGGCCGTCGCGAACGCGCTGCTGCTCGGCACGCTCGTGTACCGGTCCCGCCTCGTGCCGCGCGTCATCCCGCTGCTGGGTCTGGTCGGTGCCGCACCGCTCCTCGCCGCGAGCGTCGCGACGGTGCTCGGCGCCAACGACCAGTTCTCCGCGCTGTCGCTGATCGCGCTGCCCGGCATCTTCTTCTGGGAGCTCTCCTTCGGCGTCTACCTCGTCGTGAAGGGGTTCCGGCCCTCGCCGGTCGCGGCGGGGCGCCCCGCCTGAGCCGACGCGGTGGGGGTGTCCTGTCCGGCTGGAGCGAAGGTCTGCTGGAAGACGCGCACGAGGTCGCCGGCCCCGGGGTGGTCCTGCGGGCGGTGGCCGTGCCCGGGCAGCACCTCGTGACGGGCTCCTGCCGCCGCCAGCGCCCGGGCTGTCTGCTCGTACAGCGGCAGCCACCCGCCGGTGACGACCAGGGTCGGCGTGCGGGCGAGCACCGCGGCCTCCAGCGGCACCGTCCAGGGGGCGCGGACCGTGCGCAGCCGGCGCAGCGCGAGCACCTGCTCCGGGGTGTCCGCCGGCGGTACCGGTGCCCCGAGCGCGGTGAAGAAGAGCCTGGCGTACCCGGTGTCGTCGAGCCCGGGGTCCGTGGCGCGGGACAGCACGGGGTCCATGACCTCGATGTGCTCCTCCACCGCGGCACGGCCGCGGGCCAGGCCGAAGCACGCCGGCTCGAACAGCACCAGGCTGCGCACGAGGTCCGGGCGCCGGGCGGCCAGCAGTGCCGCCACCGCCCCGTGGGAGTGGGCCACGACGTCGAGCGGCTCGTCGGCGCAGGTGAGCAGCGCGTCGACCTGCGCCCGCGTCAGGTCCCCACCGGACGCGGCACCGGTGATCTCCGCGTCGGGCCAGTCCAGCCAGACCGCCGCGGCGGGATCCCCTGGCAGGTTCTGCTGCGCGGGCCAGGCGCCGCGTCCGCCCCGCCCGGCGCCGTGCACGAAGACCACCGTCACGGCCACAGCCTGCCCGACCGGTGCGCCATGCGCTCCCTGCCGGAGCGCGGCCGGGCCGAGACCCACCCGGACGGGACGAGCTGCTGCAGGGACGTCAGCGCCTGACCTTCCCGGTCCTGGCTCGATCCCGGCAGTCCCGCGACCCCGTTGTCCCTCAGGCGGCGCTGAGGCTGATCCGCGCGCCGACGACCGTGGCGACACCTGCCGCGTCGCGCTCGACGATCGGGTCGATGAACGCGAACGTCCCGTGATCGGCGAAGCGCACCCGCACGAAGCAGGAGTCGGCGGAGAAGTGGCTCCCCGTCGTCTCGATCGGCACCTGCTCGCAGGTCAGGGCGGCCACCGTCTCCGCGCGTTCCCCCATGGCCTGGCGAAGCCCGTCCGCGGTGACCCTGACGGGTTGCGCGGTCTCCCAGCACGCCACCTGGCCATCGCCGCGGCAGGCGGTGGAGGTCACCGAGCCGGCAGGTGCCCGGAGCGCGGAAGCCACGGCCTGGGCCTTCTCGCGGTGGGGACGGTCGAGGTGGTCGCTGAGAGCGGGCAGCCCGGCAGCCAGAACCCCGCCGACGACGGCTGCAGCCAGCGGGACGGCGAAGAGGGGACGGAGACGGCTCATGCCAGGTGATCGGCTGACCGGGGGTTGCGCTGGAGCTCCGTGCCCTCGGCCCGTGGGCCAGCAGGGCGCCACGCTCACACGCACGTCGTGCCGCCGGTCGGGTTCGATCGCGCTCAGCCGCCGGAACCGGCCGAACTCCCACCAGCCGTGTAGAGGCGCCACGTGCCGTCCTCGAGGACCGCCAGACGCGTGGTCACCGGGGAGCCGACCACGGCGTGCACCTCGGTGCCGATGGGCAGGTAGGCGGCATCACCGTCGCGCGGGGTGAACTCGGGGTCGAGGACGACGTCCTTGATCCGGCACCGCACGCTCGCCACGACGTCCCCGACCTGCTCCTCGTCGAGCACCGACCCGGAGCCGTAGCCGGTGCTGTACACGACTCCGTCGACCACGTCTCCTTCGATGTCGCGGCGTGGGGACGGGTTCCCGCCGTCCGGCCCCGGGCGGAGCGGATCGGCACCACGCACCTCATCCGCCGTGCGGTCGCGATCGCCGGGGGCAGGGGATCGGCTGACCGCTCGACGTGGGAAGCCGGCAGGGCGCTACCGCAGCCCCGAGGCCGCGAGTGCGAACAGGGCGGTGGCTGCGAGCGGCACCAGCACCGCGGCGAGCACGTGAGCGACGTTCTTCCTGGGCCGGCGCAGCAGCGCAGCGCTCGCGAGGGCGGCGCCCGAGCTCAGGAGCGCACCTGCAGCGCCGCCGAAGAAGCCGACGGCGATGAAGGCGAGCAGTGCGACGCGGACCGGGGTGGACAGCGGCCTCAGCGCCAGGATCTCGTGCCCGTCCACCTCCACCAGGGGGCTCAGCTGTCCCCAGCTGAAGCCGGTCCGGACCTGGTGGTCGCGGCCCTGCTCGTCGGTGAGGACAGGAGCACCCCAGCGGTCTCGGGGTAGTTCTCGCCCGTCGCGCAGGATGCGGGGGCGACGCGACCACGCCTTCTCGACGACCAGATCCGTCCCGAGCACGGACACCGGGGATCCCATGCCGGCGACCTTGCCAGTCATGGCGGCGACGGCACCCGGGATCTCCGCACCGACTGCTCCGTTCCAGCGATGTGTGGAGCTCCACGCGTTCCCCCGTGCCGCCTGCGAGCACGATCGCCGGGGGCAGGTGACGTGCGGCCGGCCGGCGTGAAAGATGGCCTCATGAGCAGCCCCGGCCCCGGCGGCCCGGGAGCCACCACGCCACAGCTCATCGCCGCAGCCATCACCGAGCTGCGGGAGGCGCAACGGCTCTTCGCCGACGAGGACTGGCCCGACCCGCAGGGCGGCTGAGCCTCCACCAGCCGCGACCCGCCCGTCCCGAACCACCGCCAACGCCTGCTCGTGCCGGACCGTGGGCGCGGTGTCCGGTCATGGCGAGAAGTCCGCGATGTCTGCCGTGCTGGCGAGCATCGCCGTTCCCACGAATCCAGGAGCCTGCAGTGGTCGACGACGGAGCCCGGTACGACGTCCGCCATGATCCCCAGGAGGTGCAGACGCTGGTGCTGCCCGCCTCGGGCTGGCTGTTGCAGTGGCGCAGCGACGCCTGCTGGCGGGAGGTGCAAGCCGAGCAGTACCAAGCGGAGCTGGACGGCATGCACCAGCCGATGGAGGAGTACGAGTGGGTGCCCTGGAGCGGCACCTACCACCCGGGGGGCAGGGGCGGTGGGCGCTGGGACGGCACCGCCACCTGGTGGCTGCTGCGCGGTGAGCTACCCGACGGCGCCTGGCCCGAGGTGGTGCTGGCCGATGGGCAGCACCCACCGATCCTGCACGTGGGAAAGGTGTGGGCGTGCGAGTGGGTCAGCCCCGCGCAACCGGCCACCCTGCGCCTGGGCGCCGAGGAGCACATCGCCCCGTTCGCCGAGCCGCTCCACCGCCGCCACCATCGCCAGCGGAGCTGAACCGCACCGAACGCCCGCATCGATGAGCGTGCGTTCGAGGTAGGCCGTCTTGTCGCGTCCGGATGGCTCCCCATACCTTGTCAGGCATGACATCCCCGATGACCGAGCCGGCGTTCTTCGCGCTGACGGCTCTCGTCGCAGGACCCCTGCACGGCTATGCGCTGCTGACCGAGGTCGAGGAGCTGTCCGGTGGGCGGGTGTCGATGAAGGTGGGAACCCTCTACGGGCTGCTCGACCGCCTCACCGCTGAGGCTTTCATCGAGCTGGACCGCGAGGAACTCCACCAGGGACGGACCCGCCGCTACCACCGGCTCACCGGCCCCGGACGTGAGGCCCTGCAGGCGGAGGTGGAGCGGCAGGCCGCCAACGCCCGCGCCGCCTCCCGCCGGCTGGCGGCCCACTCCGCACTTCCCGCCCCCGGCAGGCCGAAGGCCGCGGGCAGCGGCGCTGCCGGCGCGGTGGGTGCGTGATGACGCCGCTGGAGCAGCACTACCGCCGCCTGCTGCGCCTGCTCCCCGCCGACTACCGGCAGCGGTGGGAGGAGGACATGGTCGCCACCTACCTCGACGAGGAGGAAGCGGCCTGGGCCGGCGTGGAGGACGAACGGGAGCGGGAACTGGCCTACCTGCGGCACCCGCCGCTGCGGCAGGTCGTGTCCGTGCTCGCCCTGGCGGTTCGGCTGCACCTGGCTGCGCCTGCAGCGCCGGGTGCCTCGCTGCAGGCGCGGCAGTGGGGACAGGCGGTGCGGCAGGTGGCGCGGCTGGGGTTGCTGCTCCCCGCCGCCACGGCGCTGAACACACCGATCTGGTCCCCCGACGGTGGGACGGCGGCCGTCTTGCCCGGATCAGAACTGCTCGCCTGGCGTGCGCAGGCCGGGTTGTGGCTCTTGGCGTACCTGCTGCTGGCCACCGGCCAACGGCGCTGGGCCCGGGTCTTTGCGCCCCTGGCGCTGGCGGCGACGCTCGTCGAGTCCGCCACCTCCGCCGCGGGCCCGTGGATCCTGGGGACGGCCGGGTATCTGATCAGCGTGGGGGTGCCGGTGATTGCGCTGCTGGCCTGGCACGGGGAGGTGCCCGCGCCCTCGCGGCGGGAATTACTGCGCTGGCTGCTCGCGCTCCCCGCCGCGGCCGCGGGCCTGTGGGTGCTCGGGGAACAGGTAGCGCGGTTCGCGCTGTGGACGGGTCCGACGACTCTCCTCTGCCTCACCGCGGTTGGAGCGGCGGTCGTGGCTGCCGCACGGCGCTCCCGGACCTGGTCGCTGACCGCCCTGCTGCTCGCCGCACACGCCGGCGCCGCTGCGGGCTTGGACCTGGCGAACCTGATAATCCACAGCACCGCACCCATCGCCCAGATCTACGCGACCGCGCACGTCGTCGCGATGCTGGTCCTGCTCCTCCTCGTGGTCAGCGTCAGGCGCCAGCGGCGCGCATGAGGAGTCCGAGGTCCCCGGTGCACGAAGCTGCGCAATTGCCACGACGCGATTCACGTGCTCATGCCGCTGGTCGCGCGGTGCGCACTCATGCCGCACTTCGGGCGCGATTGAGGTCGGCAGGCAGCCGCTCGACCATGCCGAAGACGGATGGCTGCAAGGGCGGGGCCAGGGCCTCTGCCGAGGCAGCTCGCCGCTCAGTCGAGGTCGAGATCACCACCGTCGCCTGGTGTCACGGTGATGCTCATGTCGACGTTCTGCAGCTTCTGCCCGCGGATCTCGGCCAGGCGGGTGGCGTCGACGGTGAACCCGAGACGCTCGAACGCGGGCCAGGCGGTGAGGCTGGCGTGGACGTGCAGGCGGTGGTGGCCTGCGGCGGCGGCCTCGCGCAGGACGTGGGTGACCAGCGCGCGAGCCACCCCGCGGCCACCGGCGTCGGGGTGGACGAACAGCATGTCCAGCAGGCCGTCGTCGGTGAAGTCGCTGAAGCCCACGACCGCCCCGTCCAGGCAGGCCAGCCAGGTGTGCGCCGCCGAGCGACGCTGCTGCCACCGGGCCTCGTCGACGGTGGCAGGTGCCCACGCCTGGATCTGCTCGGGGGTGTAGTCGCGGCTGGCCGTGCCGTGCACGGCCGCCTGGAAGACGCGCCAGGTGTCGCCGGCGTCAGCGGCCTCGTAGCGGCGGATCAGCAGGACGCCGGGCGGGCGAACGTCGTCGGTCATGATCGGATTCTGGACCACCACCAGCTCCCTGACACGCGCGCTCATGCCGCCCTCAGTGCATGATCATGGCCAGCTGGCGACGTCCTCATCTGTCGATGAGCGAGCGGTCCTCAGAGCGGCGATCATGACGTTCGGTTGCTGCCGTCGGCAGGGTTGGTGGCCCAGAGCTAGGTCGCCAGAGCGCCCGTGGAGGATCGATTGTCGTCACGGCCCGCGATAGCTACAACGTGATGCTGAAGGAACAGCTTGCCCCGGGGGTGCGGCACCTCGGCTGGAAAGGCTCCGGTGCGCACTTCCGTCACCTCGCGAGCCGGGACCATCACGTGCGCCTGAACGTTCAGGCCAGCTCCTTCAGCAGCCCTCACGAGCTGGAGTGCACCATCAACGTGCTCATCGTCACCGTCTCCGACTGGGAGGCGGCACGCGCAGCCCGCAGCCGTCATGCCCCAGGTTGCCGCCCGCACCGCACCGGCAGGAGGGGTCGTCATCCCCCTGCCTGACCCCTTCGTCCATGACTGGACGGCGCCGTTCCACGGCGACGGCACCGACAGCGGCTGACCTTCACCGGCAGCCTTCGACCCACCAACCGAAACTCACCAGCCATGCGAGCATCCGCAACTACCGCCGCCGGTCGCGCGGTGGGTCGCGTGTCGGCTGCCAGCATGGGGTGGTGGGTACTCGACGTGTGGCCGGTCACCGTCGGCGAGCAGGCCGAGGGGTGGACGGCGGTGTGGTTCTGCCAGGACCACCGTGGCCGGTGGTGGACTGGGCCCGGCTGGCGGGGCCGCTGCTTCAGCGCAAGGACATGGCCGGCGTGCAGTCCGACGGCACTGCGGTCCTGGCTGGGGGCACCAGCGTGGCCCGCATGGCGCTGGAGCACCTGCTGGGCGCGGAGGCCTGGCGTCAGGCCGTGCGTCGCTACGTGCACCGCTCCTGGGCGCCGGACACGGAGATGGTCCGCAGTGTGCTGCGCCTGGTGCAGCCTGAGGCGGGGATGCAGGAGTGCCTGCGGCTGTGGCGTGAAGGCACCGGTGAAGAGCGGATCGCCGCAGTGGAGCTGGCGCAGATCTTCACCCGCCCCGAGGTGCTGGACGCGGTCCCGCAGATGCTGGCCGACCCTGAACCGCTCGTCCCGGTCTGGGCTGCGGTCATCGTGCGGGAGTTCGTCTACGACGGTGTCGTGGAAGGTGAGGACGTCCACGGGCACATGCAGCTCATGGAAGCCCATCACCACCCCAGCGTGCGTGAGGTGGCGGCAGGTCTGCGTGCCTGGCTGTCCGGTGATCCAGCACCCGGCGAGGTCGGCGACGACTGACACCTCTACTCCCGGTCTTCCCGAGCTACCCGCGGCCACCTACAAGACGCCCCTCATGGCGCCGGTCGCACGCGGTCACGGTCGGTGCTGACCGCCTCGGTGTGGCAGCGACCATGGCCGTCGTCGGATGTCCGCTCCTCGCGAAGAGCACTCATGCTCCAGCCTCTCGGAGGGACGCTTACGGTGGCGTTCATGGACATCAGCGGCGCCGACCTGGTCGTTCTTCACAACGCGTTGAACGAAGTCCTGCACGGTCCGGATGCCATCGAGGAGTGGGAGTTCCAGATACGCCTGGGGCTCGATCGTGATGAGGCGGTGCTGCTGCTCGCCAGGCTGAGTGGTGCGCTGTCCACGTGATGGCTCAGACAGGACGGACACCGCCCTCAGACCGCCGCCCGCGCGTGCGCGCTAGGTGGTCGCGGTCTCGGCTGCGCGGCGGAGGGTGACCGTGGCGGTCACCGTGCCGTCCGCTGGTCCGGTGATCTCGCCGGTAGGACCCCACCAGGCGGGCGCTGACAACGTGAACGAGGCTGCGGCAGGCCTGAGCAGCAGCACCTGCCATCCCTCGATGGCGGCCACGCACCCTCCGGTGGCATCCAGTGCGGGACGCGGATCGCCGGGCTGCCGCTCGTAGCCGCTGCGGCCGGAACCGTCGGTGGCGATGGCCAGGAGGCCGTCGACCTCGATGCGGGCAGGCTCCACCTGCAGGTGAGGCCGCCAGATGGTGCGCTGATGCCACAGCTTGCGCTGCAGGGCGGGGTGGGCGTCGGGGCTCCAGGCCGCCATGCAGGGATCGCTCAGGTCGACGGCGACGGGGAACTGCTCACCTCCGACGACGCGCATCGCGATGGTCGGCGACGTGGTCCCTGGTCGGATGCCATCGGTGTTCACGGTCACCACCGGCGCAGGATCGGCCTCCGTGTCGACGCTGACCGCGACCTCGACCAACCACCCGGCACCGGAAGCACCCGATCGCACGGGATCGACCTCAGCCACGAGCCCTCCCGCCGTCGCACCGCCGTGCTGTCCACGACGATGACATGTCCACACCACGCCTCGTGCCCGACTCTGTACCCGTGAGCTGTAGGTCTGCCGCCCTGCGCCCGCGAGTCGTCCGAGCATCCGACTCTGCCGCCGACCGCGCGCGATCACGAGCGACCGAGGACGCCCTCACATGCCGAGGAGCGAGCGTGCGTCGACAGCGACGCGGCGTCTCGTGCACGATCGATCGATCCGGACACCACCGCTTCCTGGAGGACCGTCGTGACCGCTGCCGTCCAGTCCCACGAAGTCCCCGAGGTGTGTCGCTGCTCCTGCAGCGCGCCGTCGGTGCCGGCTTGCTCAGCAGCGTCGAGACGATGGTCACCGCCCTGACCGAGGCGGGCTGGGTGCGCGGCACGACCAGCGGCTCTTGGTCCTACGCAGTCGACCCGTCGTGGACGGTGGAGTCCAGCGACCACGCCCCGCACCTGTCGATCTTCACGCAAGGAGAGGACGAGCATGAGTACCAGCGCCTGCTCCACCTCGCCGACGCACTACGGGCCCTGATCGGCTCCGGGCAGGTGGGAGCGGTGCAGCCCGGTTGTCCGGATCCGGACTGGAGCACCTGGTCCGGTGGAGACGTGGTCCTATCGCTGAACGCGGGTCCGCAGCGCCGGTTGGGCAAGCATCGACTGCCCGCGCTTCTGCACCTGGCCATCGAGCGGGCCGATACCCCCTCCGAGGGATTGTCCCTAGACCTGCAGCGGGCCCAGCGACTGGCCCGGGAGGGCTCACCGATCGACCGCTGGTACCTGCCTGGTGATGACCTTCTACCCGACGACGTGGTGGCCTTGCTCGCCGCCGACCCAGACCCAGCCGTCGTGGCCGCCCTGTACGCCAACGCGGGGCAGCGGCGCGTCGCCCGTGGTGCGCTGTAGAGCACGGGTACCCCACCGACGCACTGTCATGCCGAGCTGCGGGCGCGGTCGTCAGCCGCGGTCGGAGGCTCGCGGCCGCAGGGCCAGGGAGATGGGGGCGAACAGGAGCACCGCCACGGTCAGCGCGATCAGCGCGCCCGGCAGCAGGTACGCCTTGCCCTCCTCGCAGATCCACTCACCGCCGCGGGGGTCAGGCGCGAAAGGTGTCCAACTGCACCCGGCGTGGAAGACGTCCCGCAGCACCTACAGGATCGGCCCCGCCAGCAACAGGCAGAGCACCGCCGAGGCGATCGAGGAAGCCGCAGCTGCGATCCACAGCTTGCCCGTCGAGGTCACCCGGCGGTGCTGGCAACCGGCCTCCCAATCTGAAGGCGTCACGCGCCTCCTCGCCCGACATCCGGTCACAGCGCGATCTGGGCGGTACATCACCGTGTGCCTCAGGGGCGTCCGGTGACGCTGCTCCAGACAGCAGTGCCATCGGGGCGGGAGATGACGGCGAGCCCATCGTTCTGCAGGGTCAGATGGCTGCCGGGGTGGCGGTGGGTCCCGGAAGCCCACAGAGCGCTGCCGCCGGGGGCGTACAGGACGAGGTTGCCGTCGCTCTGCATGAAGCAGACCCCGGCCGGTCCACCGGCCGTCCCGGAAGCCCACGAGACACCCGCAGCCCCGTGCAGGACGAGGTCCCCGTCGCTCTGGTAGGTCAAGCGGTGCCGGCCGTCGGTGGAGGTGATCGAAGCCCCGGGCGTAAGGGTGTCCCCCGGCCGCATGCCATCACCGGTGGCGAGTGGGCCGGTGAAGACCCACGTGCGGGTGGACCAGGCGGGGGTGCCGTCGGGGCGGTAGACGACGACATTGCCGTCGTCCTGCACGACCAGGTGGTTGCCCGCTGTGCCGGCGGTGCGAGAAGCCCAGAGGCGGTAGACGGCGACGTCACCGTCCACCGCCACGATCAGGTGATCACCGGGAGTGCCGGGGGCGCGAGAGGACCAGTCCGTACTGGGGACGACAACGTCGAGGACGAGGTCGCCGTCATCGCTCATCCGGCACGTCCCCAGGGGTTGCCCGCCGGTCTGGGAGCTCCACGAGATACCCCCTGGGCCTTCCAGGACCAGGTTCCCGTCGTCGCGGTAGGTGAAGGTGTAGCGGCCATTGGCGGACATGAGCGAAGCGCCGACGCTGAGCACTTCTCCGGCGTTGAGGCGATCACCGACCGCCCGGTCCCGGCGCGACGGATCGGCCCCGCCGTCGTCCGAGGCCACCTGGCTGGGGTGCGGTGTGCTCACCGCATGTGCCGGTGTGTGATCTCCTCTGTCGGCGCGGCGACCGGAGCGCAACACCGCGCCGCTCAGACCTGCGCGGTGCACTTCTTCGATGAGGATTCCCAGCATCGTCGACAGCATCGCCACGCTCACGCCACCGATTCCGCCGTCGATCCACGTCCACGGCCCCCACCGGTGGTTCCCGCCGCCACCGATGCAGCTGACGGTGCGCGCCTGCCAGTCGTCCTCACCGGGCAGGCGGTCTTCGAGTTCTTCTTGCTCACGCTCGTCGGCGTACTCGTGGCCCAACGCGTTTACCAGGCCCATGCGGAAAGCGGCAGCGCCTAGGGCCGCACCAGCGGCGTCATGGTTCTCGGCCTGGATCATCACTGTGGTGTCGGCGCAGAAGCTGTCCGGCGCGCGGTCCCAGGCGAAGGGGACGAACAGGTCATCGGCGGCTCGCACCACGTTGCCGGCGGCAGCGCACTGCAACGTGGTGGCGGTGCGGGTCCAGTACGCAGCCCGCTGCACGTCCCTGTCCTGGACAGCCCACTGCACTGCCTGCCAGGCAGAGGGAAAACTTCCGAGCTCCACCATCCGCCGTGTCCAGTACGCCTCATCGGGGCTGGCCTGGCGAGGCCGGTCAGACCACTCGTCCGGTCCCAGTTCCAGCCGACGGTGCCACTGGGCCAAGAGCGCCGCAGCGTCGGCTTGACCCGAGTCCGCCTCCTGCCGCCACCGCTCCAGCTGCCGAGAATGGTGTTCCTGCTCATCCACGACACGAGTGTGGTCGACCCCCCGTCCGATCCGCGGCGGGACGAGCAGGAACCACCCGGTCAGCGCACGAGAGCACCACAGCGGACCACTCCGCTCGCCCGGGAACCCACCAGGGCACGGCTGGCCGCCCCGCAGCCGGTCGCTCGTGAGGCGACCGACACGTTCGAGGCGCCCGAGAACGGGCGTAGGTCAACGGGTGGTGCGCGTCCACGCCAGGAGTCGTTCGCGGCTGTCGATCAGCTCCTGACGTCCTCTGGCGGTCCAGCCGGTGCGCATCGTGGCCTCCAGGCTGACCATCGACCCGTCGCGCACGAGCACCAGCACCGCCTCCCCCACGGTCAACGGCCCACCCTGGGGCTTGCCCGTGCGCACGTCTTCCACGTCCTCGCGCCGGATGCGCCGTGTACGCATGACGTTGCGCACCACGAGCTCACCGGCTTCGGTGCGGGTCCGCAGCAGGAACAGCCCACTGAAGAGGAAGATCCCTAGCGCGGCCATCGGCACGGTGATGAGCGCTCCGGGGTCTGCTTCGCGCAGGCCCTGCACCGCGAACGAGCCGAGCAGACCCAGCCACACGACAGCGAAGAGGCAGATGTAGATCCGCGTCCACCTCGGAGCGCGCACGTCCAGACCGTCGCCCGAGACGCCCGTCCGGTGCGTCGACTTCGTAGACACGCCCTCGATCCTGGACTGAGAGGGTGATGACGCTACCCGGGACGGCCCAAACCACCCGATCGGAGCACCGCCGACCATCGTCGACGACGTCGGCGGAGGGGGACGGAGCGCGCTCGTGGCGCCGGTTGCACGCGATTACGGGCGACGGGGATGCCCTCACATGCCGACGACCGCGATACGACCCCATTTGCATGAGGACTGTTACATTAGCCCCGTGACACCTGGCGAGGTCCACCGCGGCGGCGACCCGACCGAGCTCAACCACCTGCTTCCCCTCCAGCGGTTGCTGGCCGGGATGGACGCGCAGATCGCGGAGGTCTACGCCCAGCGCGGTGTCCACGGGCTGCGACCGCGGTTCAGCAAAGCTCTCATCCGTCTGCACCACCGCGGCCCGCTCACCATCAAGGACCTCGCACAGCAGGTCGGGGTGACGCACTCGGCCATGAGCCAGACGGTGACCGCCATGCGCCGGGGCGGTCTCATCGACAGCGCTCCGGGCGAGGACGCTCGCACCCGCACGGTGACGCTGACCGACGCGGGCGCAGCTCTCGTGCCGTTCCTGGAAGCGGAGTGGCGTGCCACCGAAGAAGCCTGGGCGGAACTGGACGCCGAGGTCCCCTACCCGCTGCAGCGGGTCGTCGAGGACCTGGCTGCCGCGCTGCGCGAGCGGACCTTCGCTGAACGCGTCAGCGCCCACATCGACGCGCTCCTGGCCGCCGGAGGCCAGGAGCGCGGACAGCGGTGAGACCGCTGGGCGGTTTCACCGACACCCGCCCCCTCCGGTCCTCGGCCGCCTTCCGGCGGCTGTGGATCGGCACCACGGCAGCGGCGTTCAGCGGCCAGATCGCCGTCGTCGCCGTGCTGTCCCAGGTGTGGGACCTCACGGGGAGCACGTCGTGGACGGGCGCGATCGGCGTCGCCACCGCCGTCCCGACCATCGTGGGCGGCATGGTCGGCGGCACCCTGGCCGACACCCTCGACCGTCGCCGCCTGGTCGTGGCGACCACGGCCGTCTCGGTGCTGGCCGCCCTCGGGCTGGCGCTGCAGGCGGTGGCTGGAACCACCTCGGTGCTGCTGGTGCTGGCCCTGGTCGCTGCCCAGACCTCCGCCACCGCTGTCGGCGCGGCAGCCCGGCGCACCTTCGTCTCCCGGCTCCTACCGCAGGACCTGGTGCCGGCCGGGGTGGCGCTCAACCACGTCGGTTTCCAGTTCGCGATGCTCACCGGCCCGGCCGTCGCCGGCCTCGTCCTCACCGCCGGCGGACCGCGGGCCGCCTACCTCGCCGACGCCGTGGGCATCACCGTGTCGCTGTACGGGGTGCTGCGCCTGCCCGGCATGCGCCCGGAACCCCTCGCCGGGCACGACACCGCGCGGACGGCGCGAGGCGGGCCGGCCGCGGTGCGCGCCACCTGGGAGGGGTGGACGTACCTGTTCCACCGCCCCGTCCTGCGCGGCTGCCTGGCCACCGACCTGGCCGCCACCGTGCTGGCCATGCCGATCGCGCTGTTCCCCGCCGTCAACGAGCAGCGCTTCGACGGGGACGAGGCCACGCTGGGCCTGTTCCTCTCAGCCATCGCCGTCGGCGGCCTGACCGCCGGGTTCGCCTCCGGCACCGTGACCCGGGCTCGGCGCACCGGACGCCTGATGCTGATCGCCGCCACCACCTGGGGCGTGGCCCTGGCCGCCTTCGCGCTCGTGGACTCCCTGGCCGCGACGCTGGCCTGCCTGGCCGTCGCCGGTGCAGCGGACACCGTCTCGGTCATCTCGCGCGGGACCATCGTGCAGCTGTCGACCCCCGACGCCCTCCTGGGGCGGGTCAGCGCTGTGGAGGGTGTCGTCGGCGTCGCCGGTCCGGGCCTGGGCAACGCACGAGCCGGCGCCCTCGCCAGCGGGACATCGGTCGCGGTGTCCTCGTTGACCGGGGGCCTGGCCTGCGTCCTCGCCGTCGCGGTGATCGCCGCGGCGACCCCTGCCCTGCGCCGCTGGACGCAACCGGCGCCCACGGGAACCCCTGCCCGGTGAGACGGCCGACTTCCCGTCCGCTGTTCGACGACGCCGGACACGTGCGGCCGACGTCGCGGTCACGGCGCCGAAGGCGCGAAGGGCGGCGAGCTCACCCGCAGGTGGGCAGCCACGGCGTCGAAGAGCGCGTGGAGGTCCTGACGCACCCACCGCTCCACCTCGGCATCCGAGCCCCTGGATCCGACGCTGGGTGAGTAGACGGCTGCCTCGACCCGGTCCCGGTAGCGCCGCACCCGCACCTCACCGAGGCGCACCTCGCCGTCGAGCGTCAGGGACGTCGACCGCAGGTTCTCAGCGGTGTCGAAGTTGACGTAGACCAGCGCCGGGGGTGCACCGGTGCCCGCCCACCAGTGCTGCCACGCCGCGTCGTGGCGCAGCTCCCCGGCCAGGCGCTCGGCGATCGGCCAGTACCCGACGGGGGCAGGCACCTGCTCGTGACAGGGGCGCACCGCGATCCACCCCTCGTCGGCATCGAGGATCGACGGCCACTGCGCGGGGTCCTCATCACCTTCGGGGATGTCCAGGGCCACCCCTGTCAGCTCCTCGTGCACCCGCGAGCAGGCATCGGGCACGGCCTCGGCGACGGACAGATAGGTGGACAGCACCACCACGGGGTCGGCCAGCGCCGCGGTGTAGACCTGCTCACCGCTCAGGACCACCGACAGCGCCTGGATCCTGCCGGAGTCGCCACTGATGGCCAGGTGCGCGGGGAGCACCTGGTCGACCCGGCGCAGCAGCCGTCCCGATCGGCGGGTCACCCCCCACATGAATGCTTCGGCGTCGTGTGCCGGCCGCTGCCGCAGGGCGTCCTTCAACGGGCGCAGCGCCGCCTCCAAGCCCGCGGCGGTGCCGTCGTCGACCCCCGGTTCCACCAGTGCGACGAGAGCCCAGAAGTCGTCGTCCGTCATCGGCACCACCTGGCTCCTCCGTCCACGAGCGACCGGCGGCCGAGCATGCCGCACGACCACGACAAGGCCCCGGCGAACGCCCGATGCTGCTGAAGAGCGGACTGTCTTCGCGGAGGTGGCAGGGTGGGCGAGGGCGGCGCTCAGCCTCGCCGGTAGCCCTGGGCCAGGCGTCCCCCGCTGTCGAGCAGGACGCCTTCCACGGCGTCCACCATCGGCTGTGCATCGCCGGTGCTCGTCACGTGGTGGTGCGCCTGCAGCAGCCGCTCGGCCAGGGCTGGGGCTGCGGCGCGCAGGCGCCGCAGGAGCCACTTGCCCTGCCCGCGCCACTGCCGCTGGGTGATCAGGTGCAGCTCCGCTGCCTCCAGCAGCACGGCGGCGGCGATCATCTGCCGCTCACCGGGGTCGCCGGCGTCGCGCAGGTCGTCGACGGCCCCGGTCAGGCGGTAGCGGCGCACCATCAGCTCCTCGTCGCTGACAGGCGGTGGTCCGGCGGCGAGGAAGGCGCGAGCGTCGTGCTGCACGCGCTGCCCGGTCTGCCCGCCGTGCAGCAGCATGCCGGAGGCGCACATGTGGGCCAGGGTGCAGCGGCCGGCGGTGGCGTCGATGTCCCACCAGCGGCGCACCTCATCGCCGGTGTAGGCGAAGACCTCGACCACCTGCCCCTGGTGCAGCAGCGTCTCGCGGAAAGATCTGCCGCTGCCCTCCAGGAGAACCACGATGTCGAGGTCTGAGGTGGGCGTGGCCTCGCCGCGGGCGCTGCTGCCGGCCAGGACCGCTGCCACCGCCTCGGGGTAGCGGCCATCGACCACGGCGCGAGCGGCGAGCACGGGATCCACGTCGCCATCCTCCCCAACGCCAAGCCGGCCACGACCCGACACCAGGTGCGCGCTCACTGCGCAGACTCTTCCTGCCGGCGGCCTGCTCGGGCACCGTTGCTGGTGCCGGCGGCACAGGCCGCTGGTGCATCTGGTCCCACCGGATCACCGCCCAATGCACGCTGACCCTTGGAGGTCCGGCATGAGATCCGCGGGGTCCGGTGGCCCAGGCCACGGACGACTGGCGACAGGGCTACGCGCCACCAGAGCGCCGATCAGTGAGCGACCGGCTTCGTGACCTGAGACCACCGGGTGCCCACCTGCTGCGTCACCAGCACGGAGGACTCCATGAGTGTCGAACAGCTTCCCGGCCGCCGTCGAGAGGCGCCGACAGCGCTGACCGCGGGCATCGACTGGGGCAGCACCCAGCACGCCTTGGCCCTGGTCGACGAGACCGGCGTCCAGGTCGAACGCGTCACCATCGAACACACCGCGGCCGGACTACGGCGCCTCATCCACTGTTTGCAGCGGGCGCAGGTCTCAGCCGTCGGCATTGAACGCGGCGACGGCCCACTCGTCGACGCGCTGCTCAACGCCGGACTGAGCGTCTTCGTCATCGCCCCCAACCAGGTCCGCAGCCTGCGCCGCCGCTATGGCTCGGCCGGTAACAAGGACGACTCCTTCGACGCCTACGTCCTGGCCGACACCCTGCGCACCGACCGGCACCGACTACGACCACTGACCCCGGACTCACCGGCCACCACGGCCCTGCGGACCACAGTCCGTGCCCGACGCGACCTGATCGCCGCCCGCATCGCGATGGCCAATCAGCTACGGGCGCACCTAGAAACGGTCCTACCCGGAGCCATCGGGCTGTTCCGCGACATCGACTCCGCTATCAGCCTCGCCTTCCTCACCCGCTTCCCCACACAGGCCAAGGCCGATTGGCTCTCCCCCTGCCGGCTGGAGAACTGGCTACGCACCCAGAGCTATCCCAACCCTCGCCGAGCCGACGTGCTCCATGCTCAGCTGGTCGCCGCTACTCGTGGGCGCACCGGCTCTGAGGCCGACGCCCTGGCGCACGTCACCGCCGCCTTTGTCGCAGGGCTCACCTGCCTGCGCGAACAAGTCAGGGCCTTGGAGGAGCAGATTGAGACCCAGCTGCTGGCCCACCCGGATGCGGTGGTGTTCACCTCCCTGCCCAAGGCCGGCGTCGTCCGCGCTGCCCGGCTACTGGCGGAGATGGGCGATGCTCGTGGACGCTTCCCCACCCCTGAGTCGCTGGCCTGACTGGCAGGCGCGACACCTTCGACGAGGCAGTCGGGCAAGGTCAAAGTCGTCACGTTCCGCTGGGCCGTCGACAAGCAGCTGCGCGGGGCGGCCATGGACTTTGCCGGCGACTCCCACCACGCCAACGCCTGGGCCGCCGACCTCTACACCCGGGCCCGAGCCCGAGGTCAGTCCCACTCCCACGCCACCCGCGTCGTCGCCCGCGCCTGGCTGCACGTCATCTGGCGCTGCTGGCAGAACGGCGTTGCCTACGACCCCGAACGACACCGAGCACTGAAGGCCCTTAGAGCGGCGGCTTGACGCAGGTCCCTTCATGCCGGTGGTTGCGCATGAGCACGCCTGGTCTCGATGGGTCTGTTGGAGACTGCGCCGGTGAGCGATGACGAGCCGGAAGTGACGCGCCAGCAGGTCGAGCAATGGTGGCGAGACGTCGCAGAGGGCCGCTGCAGCCGACTCAGCGCCTCGCGTTGGGCCGAGAGCTGGCTGGAGAAGGCCCCGTCAGGCATCGAGGAGCTGGGCATCCAAGGCTTGCTCCACCTGCAGGCCCTGCGGCACCAGCCCGCGGCGGGACTTCCCTCAAGCTCCGACCTCGGCATGCCCGACGCGGAAGTGGCAGACGCCTTGGCTCGCTGGCTCGCCGAGTGCCGGCGCCATGACGCCGATCCCCGAGCCTGGGATCGGGCCTACTTCCGGTCCATGATCACCCGGTTCGCGGAGAAGCATGGCCAAGAAGCCGGAGACCGGTTCGGGCGGAAGCTCGTGGCCAAGGCTCTGCTCACCGAGTCAGACCTCATGGCCGCCCTGTCAGCGGCTGGGCACCAGCCATGACCGACACCGCAGACGGCCACCGCTTGACACAGGGCATCTCGTGCCGAGGAGCGGATGGTCTGAGGACTTCGTCGTGGTCTTGGCTGGATCAGGTCAGGACACGGTTGCGGATGAGCAGCTCGATCGCCTCGCGCGGGCTGCGCCGGGTGTAGGCGCTGGCGTGGCTCACCCAGTCGCCGCGGCGCAGGACCCAGGCCAGGCGGACCACGCCGGAGATGTCAGCCTGGACACCGACGTGCACCCCGGCGACCTGGACGACGGCGTAGTCGCGGCCACCGCCGTCCCGCTCGGATGCAGGCACCGGGGCCGGCCAGTGCCAGGGGTAGTCCTCGCCGAGGAACAGCGACGAAGCGCCGGCGCACAGCGCCGGCCAGACGTCAGCTCGTTCCCACTGCAGGTGCGTGGGCAGGTAGTACACGCTCAGCGGCAGACCGCTGGGGACCCCGACGCCGGTCGGCGCGAGGAAGCGCTCGGTGACCTCCTCTTCGGCTGCCAGGCTGGTCAGGGCCGGTGGTGCGAAGCCCAGGCGGTGCCAGGCCGTCACCTTGGTGACGTAGTTCCAGCCGAAGCCGGGGAAGCCGCCGGGCTGGCCCGGGCCGCCGGTGTGTTCCTCGGTCAGCGCGCGGCCGGGTACCAGAGCGGTCAGAGCAGCGTGGACCTGCGGCGTCAGCACCCCACCCGCCGGGGTGCCATCAGCACCCGCGAACGACCGCGACGAGGGCACATCAGCAGTCTGCTGCCTCACGCCGCGGAACGACAGCAACATCCGCACGTGCCGCCGGTCGCGCACTCACGGTCGGCGGGCGGACGCGCGACCATGCCGATGACCGCGCCGTGTAAGGGTGGGCGGACCGACATCAACCTCTGAGGCGACACCACGACGGCCCCGCACTCGACCACCACGGTCGGATGCGGGGCCGTCGCTGCAGCCACCCCTACGTCCGGTCGTGCGGCCCGGCGGGCACGACCACCGCGCGGCACCGACATCCGACTCTGTGGATGTGTGGGCGCTCGTGTGCAGGCGAGGTGGCTCAGGGGGTGGGTGCGGGGACGGGGTTGAGGGTGTCGCTGTCGTAGGTGATGCCGTGGCGGCTGTCGACGGGCCAGGCCTCCAGGGCGGGGTCGGTGGTGATCGCCTCGATGCAGGCGGCGCCGGCGCCGATGTAGGTGCTCATCAGGTCCACGTCGGTGGCCACGCACCAGGAGCGGTCCGCCGGCCACCACAGGCTCGGGCTCTGCTGCCACGGCGGGGT
This sequence comes from Kineococcus glutinatus, assembly GCF_039542765.1. Classification (NCBI taxonomy): domain Bacteria; kingdom Bacillati; phylum Actinomycetota; class Actinomycetes; order Kineosporiales; family Kineosporiaceae; genus Kineococcus; species Kineococcus glutinatus. Next base: position 5,613 of record NZ_BAABIL010000205.1, on the reverse strand, counting down.
CTCCATCGACACCGTCGCCGCCTGCGACAGCGGCCCCCTCAGCAGCAGCATCTCCCGCCCCGGCATCTGCACCGTTCGCGCGGCCGGGGGCACCGCCGAGGCACCGAAGCCGTTCCACACGGCGTAGAAGCACTCCCGTGGTGTGGCGGTGAACCGCGCGAGGACCTGCACCAGCGCCGCGGCCTGCGCGGCGGGCAGGCTGCCCTCCTCCGGTTCGGTGTCCCACACGCCCGGCTGGGTGTCGCCGTGCAGGTACCTCCAAGAGCCGGTGATGCCGATCCACTCCATCCCGGCGTGCGCCCGCCGGCCGTTGGCGGCGGCGACCTCGGCCCAGGTGACCTCCACCTCGCGGCCGGTCTCGTCCAGACGGTGAGCGGGGTGGACGACACGCGCATAGGCCTCGAAGACCGGCGGGACCAGCGAGGCGACCACGTGCTCGTCCAGGGCGCGCACCGCGTCCACGATCCAACCGGCGGCGCTGACGTCCTCACCCAGCGGCCGGAGCGTCCCCAGCCCCTCACGCTTCACCCCTGCACCCTCTCGTGACCGCCTGGGCTGCTGCGACCACGGCCACGAACATCCCACATGCCGCACTGCGGGCGCGGTCACGAGCAGCCGGCAACGTCCTCGTCTGCTGCCGATCGCGCGGTGCGACATGGGTCTGTGGGTGTCTGCCTGATGGGCACTCCTCATCAGGTCGCCGTCATGTCGTGACTGACGGGGCCGTCGCAGGGCGGATGGTCACCTCAGCGGTCACGGTGCCGTGCGGTGTGCTCAGGTCGTCCGATGAGGCGTCGTCACCGCCCCACCATGCGGGGGCGGTGAGCTGGAATGAGCCAGGAGCGGCGTGCACCAGAAGCACCCGCCAACCGGGGAAGTGGACGAAGGTGACCATGCCCAAGCCGTGGACGGCACGACAGCCACCTGGCTCCTCGGTGCGCACCACCAGATCGCCCACCTGGATGCGCTGAGGCGCAGGTCGAAGCCGCGTGTACCCCAGACCGGTGCGTGGCCGATCCGGCTCGGTGAAGCGTATGTGGATCAAGAAGACGCCCGTGCTGATGCTCTCTTGTGTCGCAAGATGACGGGAGGGCTGCCGGGCGAAGCTGGTCGTTGTGCGCACCCCGATCTGAGGCGCGGACTGGCTGCCGGCGTCCAGGCTGACGCGGATGTCGGCTGCCCATGCGGGACTGCCTGGATCTGTCCCGGGCCACGGCTCCGGCGTCACGATCCTCCCGATACCTTGACGACTACTGCGCTCGATCTCAGTTTGAGGCGCCGATGCCCCGCAGAGACCTCCGACTCGCGCTCATGCCGCCGTGCGTGCGCGGTCAGGGCCAGCGCTGGTGCCGGCTGCCCCCGCTGTCGTGCCGATCCGCGATCGGCCCCGACGCGTCCGGGACGTCGTCTCCAGGTTCCTCAGTCCACCTGCCTGAGCACCTCGGGATCGTCCAGGTCGATCAGCCACACCCCGGCCCGCGGACCGGCCACCACCGACCCACCTCCCGGCCACCACGACCCGCTCCCTCCGGCCGCCGTCCACCCACCCGTGGAACCCGCGTGGTTGACCAGGACCACCGGAACCCGGTGGCGACGGGCCACCTCCGCAGCCCGGTCCGCGTCGGACCGGTACCCGCCCTGCGAGAGCAGCACGCCCAGCAACCAGGCATCGGCGGTGCCCGCCTCGGCGGCCTGGGCCTCGTCGCTGAGGTCGAAGCAGATCCCCAGGGCCAGACGCCTGCCCTCCAGGTCGAGCACGTGTGCGCCGTGGCCGGCGGTGAAGACGGCGTGCTCGTGCTCGAACAGGTTCCGCTTGTCGTAGACCCCGACCGCGCCCTGCCCGTCGATGACCAGGGCGGAGAGGTGGTGCTCCCCACCGCGCACCGTGGGGGCACCGACCACCGCGGTGACCGAGCGGGAGCGGCACTCCTCGCGCAGCGGCCGCAGCCGAGAATCGTCAAGGGCCACGCTGAGCGCGGGGTCCGCGGCCACGGCTGCCGGCAGGTACCCGGTCAGCGACAGCTCCGGGAAGACCACCAGCCGAGCCCCGGCGGCAGCCGCGGCTGGCACCGCTGCGCACCGCAGCCGTCGGCGTAGACGTGTCGCCGGGGCTCGGCCGGAGGTGGGCTCATCCGCAGGTGGCGATGGCCCGACCACCACCCGAGCCGCCCTGGACGCCGCGGGACCCGGTCGTTCACGATCGGGCAACAGGTGGTGCGTGTCCGCACCGAACGCGCGCTCGCGTCCCGAGACTGCTGCCCGTGACGGACGAGCGGTGCGCGCGCCGTGCCCGCCGGTGCTCCCGGACGGGCGCCCACCTGCTGCTGGTCGCGGGGCTGACCGCGTGCGCCGGTTCCGCCGCCGCACCCACCGGCACCTGGTCCCGGGAGGACGGCAGCCCCGCAGCGCAGGTGCGGTCCGCCCGGGGTGAGGAGCACTGCGGCTGGGACGAGGCCGTGTTCCTGCGGATGCCCTGGCCACCCGGTGCGGTGGATTCGGCCGGTCCCGGAGACGACCGGACCTACCTGCGCGACCCCGACGGGGTCGTGGCCGGGGGCCGCTACGCCGAGGCCTTCGACGCCGATGCGGCGCTCCCCCCGGACGCCGTCGACACGGGGCTGCGCCTCGACGGGGTGCAGCTGTGGACCACCCCCGGTGGTGACGTCGCCTACCTGCGCGACCCCGAGGGCGGTGTCGAGGCGTGGCCGGCCACGGAGGTGCCCATCGGCTGCGACTGAGCCCACCCGCTGTGCGGCTCCGCGCAGGACGACGAGCCGGTCCGCCACCCGATCACGTCCGCCCGCCTGCCGCGTCGTGGGACCGCCCGAGCCCGGGGTCGCGCTGCGCCCGATCGCGGTGGTCCCGCCAGGCGCGTTCCCACCGGCGGGTCATCGCCGGGTAGACGACGAGGTACCGGAACGGCGTGATCGCGGCCATGTAGAGCCGCCCGAGGACGCCGTTGGGTTTCACCAGCACCGCCATGCGCAGCTCGTGGTCACCGTCGTCACGGTCGTCGCCGCGGACCCACCCGAGGTGGAGGACGCCGTGGACGGTCTTGTTGGCCAGCTCGTACGCGCTCTCGCGGTCCAGCTCGTACACGGTGGTGAACGGGCTGTCGGACAGGGGCCGCCCGGCCACCGGCTGGCGCAGGTCCTCGGGCAGGCGCTCGCGCAGCGAGGGGACGCGCGCCCCGGTGCGCTGCTCCGGTCCGTCCCAGCCGAGGAGCGCGCCGAGCTTCCACCGGATCGCGAAGAGGAACCGGGACGTCGGGGACTGGTCGCCGAGCCCGCCGCCGGTCCGCACCGCCTCCAGCACGGCCGGGAAGTCGTCGGGGCCGGCGCCGGGTGTGCGGAACACCCACACGTCCTCCACCCGGAAGTCGGGGACGATCTCGTGGATGCGCCACGGTCGGCCGGTGTGCTCGGCCCCGGGCAGCCTGTTCGACATGACGGCCTCGCTCGCGCTGTGCGGTGGCGTGGAACGGGCAGCCAACCACCCGCGTGCGGCGCCGTACAAGGCCCTCGGGGGTGAGGACCGCCACGGCCGCGCGTGCCGTGCGGGACGCGGGTCGGGGGAGCGCCGCGGGCGCCGGCGTTCGATGACTTTCCCGCCCGCGCCGGGTCACCATGGCCAGACCCCGTCGCCCCGACGCCAGGAGCCCGCTGTGCCCGCACCAGAGGTCCCCCCGCCCCGCCTGGACCTGCGTTCCGGCCCGCAGCGGGTGTTCGCCCACCTGCTCGTCAGCAACGCCGTCGTCAGCGTCATCAACTACACCGTCTGGTTCGCGGTGACGTTCTGGGTGTTCCTCGAGACCCGCTCGGTGTTCGCCACCGGCATGATCGCCGGGATCTTCGTCGTGGCCACCGCCGCGACGGGCATCTGGTTCGGCAGCCTCGTCGACAACCACCACAAGCGCTCGGTGATGCAGACCTCGGCGCTGGTCTCGGCGGGGATCTACGGCGTGTGCCTGGCGGTGTACCTGCTGACCCCGGCCAGCGCGTTCTCCGACGTCGCGTCCTGGCAGCTGTGGGTCTTCGTCGTGCTCTGCATGGCCGGTGTGGTGGCCGGCAACCCGCGCGGCATCGCGCTGCCTACGCTGGTGACCCTGCTGGTGCCCGCGGACCTGCGCGACCGCGCCAACGGCCTGGTCGGGACGGTGACCGGGACCTCGATGCTCGTCACGTCCGTCATCAGCGGGGTCCTCGTCGCCTCCGGCGGCATGCTGCACGTCCTGCTGCTCGCGCTGGTCGTGCTCGCGGCCTCGGTGCTGCACCTGGCGGGCGTGCGCGTGCCGGAGACGCGCGTCGTCCCCACCGGCGGGACGGGCGCCGACGCGGCGCCGGTGGGGGGCGTCGACCTGCGGGGCACCTGGCGCCTGGTCCGGGGCGTGCCGGGTCTCGTGCCGCTCATCGCCTTCAGCTGTTTCAACAACCTCATCGGCGGCGGGTTCATGGCGCTGATGGACGCCTACGGCCTGTCCCTGGTGTCGGTGCAGGTGTGGGGGCTGCTGTGGGGCGGGCTGAGCGCCGTGATGATCGTCGGTGGGCTCCTCGTGGCCCGCGTCGGGCTCGGCAGCCGGCCGGTGCGGCTGCTGCTGCTGGTCAACGTCGTCTCGTGGACCGTGACGGTGCTGTTCCCGCTGGCGCACTCGGTGGTGACGCTCACGGTGGCCATGGTGGTGTTCATGCTGCTCATGCCGTTCGCGGAGGCCGCCGAGCAGACCGTGCTGCAGCGCGTGGTGCCCTACGAGCGCCAGGGCCGCGTGTTCGGCTTCGCGCAGAGCGTGGAGCAGTCCGCCGCCCCGGTCACGGCGTTCCTCGTGGGCCCGATCACGCAGTTCCTCGTCGTCCCGTTCATGACCGACGGGGCGGGGGCCGCGGCGATCGGCGGCTGGTTCGGGACCGGGCAGACCCGGGCCATCGCCCTGGTGTTCGTGGTCACCGGGCTGGTGGGGCTCGCCGCGACGCTGCTGGCCCTGGTCAGCCCGCAGTACCGCGCCCTGGCGGCCTCCTACGCGCGGGCCGCCACCACCGTCGACGTCACCGCCGACGTCACCGCCGACGTCACCGCCGACCCGACCGGCGGCGAGGCCGGCGACCAGCTACCCCTGCACACCGGCGACGCCAGGCCGTGACCGCGAACGCCGGTCCGGGCGGTGGGCCGGGTCGGGCGGCCTGTCCCTTGACCCTGACACCGTGTCAGCCTCGACGGTGGAGGTGCCATGTTCAGCATCGGGGAGTTCGCCACCGTCGCCCGGGTGTCGGTGCGCATGTTGCGCCACTACGACGCCCTGGGTCTGCTGCCGCCTGCGGTCGTGGACCCGTCCACCGGTTACCGCTCCTACAGCGCCGCTCAGCTCGGCCGCCTCAACCGCGTCCTGGCCTTGAAGGATCTGGGGCTCACGCTCCAGCAGGTCCGGGCCGTCCTGGACGAGGAGGTCGGCGTGGCGGAGCTGCACGGGATGCTCCGGCTGCGCCGGGCGGAGCTGGAGACGCAGGTCGCGGCTGACGCTGCGCGTCTGCGGGCGGTCGAGGCGAGGCTCCGGATGATCGAGGAGGAGGGCACCATGGGAACCCAGGACGTCGTCGTCAAGGACACCGACCCCGTGCGCGT
>NZ_BAABIL010000204.1:0-18702 GCF_039542765.1 Kineococcus glutinatus | reverse complement strand
CCGCCGCGCGCCTCGTCGACGACGTCCTGGCCCCCGCCCTCGCCGAGGCCGACCTGCCCGCGGGCGCGGTGTCCCTGGTCCGCGAACCCGGGCACGCCGCCGCCGAGGCCCTCGTCGCCCAGCCCGACCTGCTGCCGCTCGTCATCGTCCGCGGCAGCGGGGAGACCACCCGCCGCCTCGGCGCCCTCGGCGCCGCCGCGGGGGTGCGGGTCCTCGCCCACGCCGACGGCGGGGGGGTGCTCTACGCCCACGCCTCCGCCGACCCGCAGCGGCTGCGGGCCCTCGTCGGCGCCGGCGTGGACCGCCTCGGGGTGTGCAACCGGCTCAACCTGCTGCTCGTGGACCGCGACCGCTTCGAGGAGCTGAGCGCGGTGGCCGTCGAGGCGCTCACCGCCGCCGGGGTGCGCCCGGTGCTGCCCCCGCACGAGCTGCCGCTGGGGCACGAGTGGGCCCTGGACCCCGGCCGGGAGGCCACCGTCACCATCGCCCCCACCGGCGGGCCCGCGGAGGCCGCGGCGCTGGCCGGCGCGGAGACCAGCGGCATCGCGGCGACCGTGTGCGCCGAGGACGAGCAGGCCGCGCTGGACTTCCTGGGCGCCTGGGACGGCACGGGCGGGTTCTGGAACACCACCACGCGCCTGCTCGACGGCTACCGCCTGCTGGGGGTGCCGGAGACGGGCATCAGCGTCGACCGGGTCCCCGGCCCCCGCGGCCCCGTGACCTTCCCCGACCTCGCGCTGCGGCAGTTCGTCGTGCTGCCGCCCGGGGCGGGTGCGGTGGCCGCCGGCCTGGAGGGCTGAGCGCCCCGGCCTACGCGGCGGCGCCCACCAGCGACACCAGGCGGGCGCCCGCCGCGCGGGCCAGCCCCCGCAGCACCTCCTCCTGCGCGGCGGTGAGGGTGCGCGGCCGGTCGTCCAGCACGCACACGGCGCCCAGCGCCCGGCCGGCCGCGTCCCGCACCGGTGCGCCCGCGTAGAAGCGGACGCCGGACGCGCCCACCACGGAGGGCAGGTCCCGGAACCTCGGGTCCACGCCGGCGTCGGGCACCTGCAGCACCCCGTCGACGGTCAGCGCGTGGCGGCAGAAGGACCACTCCACCGGGACCGCGGCCGGCGCCGTGCCCACGGCTGCGCCCACGAGCTGCTCGGCGCCCCCGACGAGGCTGACCATCGCGGTGGGCACGTCCAGGACCCGGGCGGCGATGGCTGCCAGCTCCCGCAGCACGGGGTCGTCCGGCCCGGTCAGCGCCGCGGCCTCCTCGGCGGCGCGCGCCCGGCCCGCCTCCACCTCCGGTACCAGCAGCACCGCCACGTCGGGTGCGGCGGAGGCGAAGGACAGCGCCTCCACCTCCGCCGCCGGCACGGGCCGGCTGAAGTGGTAGCCCTGCAGCAGGTCGTAGCCCAGCTCGGCGAGCAGCCGGCGCGTCGCGTCGTCCTCCACGCCCTCGGCGACGACCTCCAGCCCCAGCCGGTGCCCCAGCTCCAGCACCGAGCGCACGATCGCCTCGTCACCGCCGCCGCGCAGGGCGCCGCGCACGAAGCGCTGGTCCACCTTCAGCTCCCCGAAGGGCAGGTCCCGCAGCATCGCCAGGCTCGTGTAGCCGGTGCCGAAGTCGTCCAGGGCCAGGCCCACGCCCAGCGCCCGCAGCTCCGCGAGGGTGGCCGCCGCACGCCGGGGCTGGGCGGTCACCGCGCTCTCGGTGACCTCCAGCACGAGCAGGTGCGGGGGCACGCCGCTGGCCGCGAGGTGGTCGCGGACCTGCGCCACGAGCCCCTCGTGGGCGACCAGCCGCGCCGAGAGGTTCACCGACACCCGCAGCGGCCGGCCCCGCCGCAGCCACGCCGCGGCCTGCCGCAGCGCCTCGCCCAGCACCCAGTCCGTCAGCGCGACGATCACCGGGGTGCGCTCGGCCTCGGGCAGGAACGCACCCGGCGCCAGCAGCCCGCGGGTGGGGTGCTGCCAGCGCACCAGCGCCTCCACCCCCCGCACCCCGAGGCCGTGGGCGTCCACGAGGGGCTGGTAGTGCAGCCGCAGCTGTCCCTCGGTGACGGCGGTGCGCAGCTGCGCCTGCAGCTCGACCCCGTCGGCGGTGTGCTCGTCCAGCTCCGGGCTCCACAGCTGCGCCTGCCGGTCGGCGCGCCGGGCGGCGTGCAGGGCGGTGTCGGCGCGCTGCAGCAGGGTGGTGAGGTCGCGGCCGTGCACGGGGGCCAGCACGGCGCCGAAGGTGAGGTCGACGTCGACCGCCACGCCCGCCAGCTCGAACGGGCCGCCGGCCTGCTCGGCCACCATCCGGGCCATCCGCTCCGGGTCGAGCCCGTGGACGGGGTGGCGCAGGGCGTCGGGGACGCGGGGCAGCCACACGGCGAAGTCGTCACCGCCGAGGCGGGCGACGGTGCCGTGCCCGGCCAGCGCCCGGCGGTGCGCCCGCGCCACCTGCCGCAGCAGCTCGTCGCCGCTGTCGCGGCCGAGGGCCTGGTTGAGCTCGCCGAACCGGTCGATGTCGAAGAGGACGAGCAGGCCGGGGGAGCCCTCGTCCACCCCGGCCAGGTCGTGGTGGACGACCTCGGCCAGCCCCGCCTCGTTGAGGGTGCCGGTGAGGGCGTCGGTGGTGGACAGCAGGCCGTTGCGCCGGGTCAGCGACCCCACGACGAGGCCGGAGGAGCTGGTGACGGCCCAGACCAGGACGGCCTCCAGCGCGGCGGTGGGACCCGGCTCGACGAGCAGCAGCGCACCCGCGGCGCCGGTCAGCGCGGCGGCCACGTGCAGCGCCGCCTGCCCGCGGGGCAGGAAGAGGGCGCCGTGGATGGCGATCCAGCAGCTGAACATCGCGATGAGCGCGCTCGGCGCACCGCCGCGGCCGGCGTGCACGGCGAGGGCGACGAGGACCGTGCCCAGCAGCAGCAGGATGTGGGTGAGCGCCCGCGGCAGCCGCCGCAGCCGCAGCAGGGCCCCGGCCACCGCGAGGGCCAGGACGCCGAACAGCGTCAGCTGCGGGCGGTCCACGGCCTGCCACGTCGGGGTGGCGACGACGAGCAGCAGGAGTGCGCCGCCGAGGGCGAAGAACGTGGCGAGGGTGGTGCGCGAGGAGATCACCTCGCTGCTCCGCGGCCAGGACCGTCGTGGGACATGTCCTCGTCATCGGCGCGCCGGGCCGCGACCTGGTGCAGCAGCACCCGGACGGGTGTGCGGCGTCTGGTGGCAGCCCCCCGCCACCAGACGCGACACCGCGTTCCCCCCTGCGCGGGCCCGTCCCGCGGCGGCGGTCCCCCCGGACCCCGGCGCGGGCCCCCCGGGCCCAGCGGTCACATCGGCACCTCCGCCGCCCGCGTTACCCCGCCTGAGGGTGACGTGCGTCACACCGCTCAGCCCGGACGGCGCTCCTGCGCGGCACCGGTCCCGGACGGCGCACCCGGGGCGGTGTCGACGTCGCGGTGGGCGGGGCGCAACGGGTCGCGGACGACGCCGTGGCGACGGTGGTCCACCGGCCCGGCGGCCTGCGTGAGGGGCGTCTCGAAGTCCAGCCGCTCCCGCACGAGGTGCTGGGCCAGGTGCACGAAGCTGGAGAAGTGCGGGCCGATCAGGTGGCCCGACGACGCCAGCAGGTACAGGTCGGCGATCGAGGCGCGCACCCCCTCGGTGGAGTTGTACGCGCCCTTGTCCAGCTGGGTGCACGAGCCGGGCACGGCCGCGGTGACCCGGGCGGCGACCTCCGGCACGTCGCAGGAGACGAAGAAGCGCGTCGAGGGGTCGTGCCGCCGGATCTCCTGCATGCGCTCGACGAACCACTCCACCGGCGAGGTCTCCCGCGTCCGGCGGTGCGAGACGGTGTGCGCGCGGATCATCACCCCCACGTACGGCTCGCCGCGCAGGTTGGCGTCGAAGAAGCGGCCGACCCGCTCGCGGATCGCCGGGACCGGCTCCAGGGCGCGGAAGGCGTCCTCCCACGGCGCCGCGCCGGCGGGCAGGGCCAGGGCGTTGCCCGTGCGCACCTGCCAGACGCGCTCGGCGCGCTTGGCGTCGTCCAGCCACGTCAGGGACTCGTCCACGTACGGGTAGAGGCGTGCCAGCCCCCGCGACAGGGCCCGCGGGACCACCCGGCCCCGCGTCGGGTGCACCCACAGGTCGGCGAAGCGGGGGCCGAACCTCGGCCCGGTCGGCCACACGTAGTAGAACCGGCGCCCCTCGTGCTCCGCGAGGCTCTGGGCGCTGAGCACCACCCTGACGCGGTTGCCGAGACCCGTGTCGTAGCCGTTGTAGGCGATCAGCGACGGCCTGGGGAGCACAGTCATGGGCGCACCCTGTGTGCTGGTGCCGCACCTGTCAATGACGCGCCCGGCACGGCCGGTGACGGCGCGGAGCGGGCCCGGGCCGCTGGCTCGCGGCGACGCTGGGTGCGCCTGCGCACCTTCCTTTCAAGCCTTCGCCCACCTCTGGAGCGCCTGATCAAGGCGCAGACCCTGCCGCCGCAAGAAGCCACGGCACTCACTCCTGATGCGCTGCCCCAGCAGGTAAGGACGCTGCAGCGGCGGACCCGCCTGCTGCGCCAAGATGAGATCACCCAGGTGGTGACGCGCTACCAGGCGGGCGCCACCATGGTCGAGCTGGCCCGCGAACTGGACGTCCACCGTGGCACCATCCGGGCCTGCCTCGTGGCGCAAGGCGTGGTCTTGCGTTCGGGCAGCAGCTTCCCGACCGAGCGGCTCCAGGAGGCGGTCAGCCTCTATGAAGCCGGCTTGTCCACGGCCCGGGTCGCTGCCGAGCTCGGGCTGACGCAGCGGGTGGTGTGGCGGGCGCTGCGGGATGCAGGCGTGGTGATGCGTGACCGCACCGGCAGTTAGGGACGACGCGACGGGGGAGCGCCGGTCACTCATCTCGTCGCTGCAATATGGCGGTATCTAGGACCAGGAAGGCGGACTTCCTCAGCAGTTTCTTTTGGTCCGAGTTCGCCTGCATCAACACGCGCGCCTGCACGGGCTATGGAGCTGGTCGTCGAAGATTGTGACTCTGACTAGGTTCATGCCCTCAGGTGATCTTGTCGACTGCTGGAGTGACACAACCTTTGGCCTGACTCGGTGACCGGTACAACAGGTTTCGGGCAGGCCGATGTCTCGATACGGCGCTCTAGAGAAATGCGCATGACGAGCCAGCTGGCACAACTTTTCGAGAGTATTGTCACTGAGTCATGCTCAGGAGTACAGTCAGTCCTTCTTTGGTGATAAAAAGATCGTCACCAGGTCATCGGCCACACGCGTATCGAGCCTGTTTAGTGACTTATGCCAAGTAAAGCTGGCTTCGCCGAGCATGCTGCTCAGCTGTAGGCGCAATGAAGGTTCTTGCAGTGCGCGTGCTATGGCTGAATCGCGCCGCGCTGTTGCGACACCAAAGTTGATGTGCTCATCACTCAAGCCCGCCCAAGCGCGCAATGTGGCTACTTTGTGCGCAACATCCGCGAGGGCCTCTTGCATCTTAATGGTCGAATCGTCTTGTATCATCTCCCTCAAATTGTATCAATTTCCTTTATTGCGCTCAAGGAAGCATTTACAATATTTGTTGTGACTGGTACCCTGCGCCCAACCTGTCGCAGCACGGGAGGGTGAGACTTCATGGAAACCCCCTTGTCGCTCCACGAGCTTGTGGGTGACGTCTTGACAACTTCTGATTCGGACATCAGCACCTCTGACCTCGATGCCGCAGCCGCGCAAGTTGCGGCGACTATGGTCGACAGTCCTGACATGTATCGCTATGTAGCCTCGGGTCCCCGTGGGGCTCATCAGCACATTGCTATTGGCAACTGAGAAGCGTCTTGTTGCCCGCCCCATTATGGAGACGCGCGAACTGGCCTCACTGCTTTGGGGCAGCTATCTATGTTTATCGTCTCGTCCAAGTGCGAGCGTCTTCGGCCACAATGTTGGAGCAGCCTTTCGTGCTGCACTCGAACCGCATTTGCGCTTGCCGATATCGACGCAAGTGCAGGACGGGCAAGTAGCCTTCGCTAGTCCAGCGGCATTGTACTATCCGGATAGTGGACAAGCCGCCGACGTGTACTGGCGTGCTGGACACACGCTCATCTTGCAATCCCTTCATGCGAGGCTCGGTGCACTCAACTCAATCTGCGCTGAGCTTCAAGCGCGTAGCGGCCTTCGGCTCAGCTGTTCCGCGTATATCGCGCCGCCCCAAGCCATGAGTTTTTCCCTGCACACTGATGCCTGGGACGCCCTTATTGTGCAGGTTTCGGGTGATAAAATTTTCGAATGCTCCGTCTGTGCAGATGGCTTGACTGCTGAGGGGGAGACGCGCGGCCCGCTCGAGTCTTACGCGCTCCGCTCAGGCGACGCGCTCCTCCTCCCAGAGGGCATACCGCACAGGGCGCGCACGGCCACCGGTTCGGTACACCTTAGCTTCAACTTTATTCGACAGCTTGCAGCAGCTCCATGACGGCGCTTGCCGCCTACTTGTGGTGGACCTACGGTGCCGTCACCTCGACCCGCAGGGCCTTGGCGGACGGTAGGCCGATGCACATATCCACTCCAACGTGGGAGTCATCATGGCCAACCGTGAGCCAGGCGAAGGTATGCGCGAAGACATCGGCGGCGGCGAGAAGCTGACTGTCAACAGCACGGATGCCCGACGGTCCCCGGTGGTCACTACCAAACGACTACAAACGACCAGGGTGACAAGTCGACCGCCGTCTACGACGCAGAAGGCAACCTGCCCGCGGGCAAGGGCAACAACGACGACTGCAATTAGGTCGTCTACAATTCTCCCAGTCGTATAATGTAGGCATGGGGAGCGGTCAGGTTGTCAGTTGCCGTTTAAGCGAGGTGGAGTGATGCCACATATCCCCATGCTACTTCATGCTTTTAGACTTCTTACTTATCTCTCGGCTGCCGCTTGGCGAGCTCCTGAGCCAGCAAAGCAAGAGCCTTGGCCAACTTCTCCACGTCCAGCGCTGGTCGCATGGCGGCCCGGGCGTGCAGCGAAGCGCCGAGTGTGACGGCGACTCGCGGCGGCTGTACCACTCATTCCTTTCCTGGAGTGCGCACTCTTCGGACGAGCTCGTCAAGAAGCTTGTAGTGCTTGCCGGCCCGTGCTCCTAGCGATGGCTCGGCTACATCCACCTGCCGCTGGTGCTCCATAAGCTCGGGCCAAGGCAGGTCCTCGCTGACGCAGTAGTAGCGGCCCGCTACTGACAAAGCCTCAGTGCTCCTCGGACAGCCTCGACGTCCGCCCGTAGGTACTCGGGTGGACAAGTGTCAAAGGGCGGGGAGGGCAGCGGCAGCCGCAGCAATCTTGGCGGCCACGTCGTCCAGCGAGGACTCGGCGGTGCTCAGACCTGCGTGCGAGGCGAGCATGGGGCTGACGTCGTAGAGCTGGTCGAAGGTGACCCCATGCGTGACCGGGATGACTCGGTTGCTGCCGAGCAGCACGGCGAGCTCCTTCTCGGCGATGCCCTCGTTCTTGATGCTCTCCAGCAGCGCTGGCGTCACCAACACGATGCCGATGCGGGAATTGCGCAGCCCCTTGTCAATCTCGCGGGTCATCAGCGAGCCGAGAGGAATGTCTTCCTCGCTGAACCACACGGTCGCACCGTTCGTCTTCAGATGGGCGTGCAGATCGGCCGCGCTTCCCTGCCGGTCGGGCCATGCATGGCAGAGAAAGAGGTCACGATGGTCGGGGTTGACGTGAGCCTGCTGCGCCGCCTTCTCGGCATACGGCTGAACGGTCCGCCACTCCGTCGGGGTGTAGGAGACCGACCGGCCAGCCCTTGTCCGACGGGAGGTCCCACCAGACGACCCGCCGGACGAGCTGCGGTAGCGCGACTCGCCGGACGACCGGTCGTAGCTGGATCCGCCGTACGACGGGTACGACGAGCGGTAAGACCCCCGACCGCCACACGCTGGGCAGGCTGCACGCCCACTCGCGGTTCGGTGGCCCTGAGAGGGAGCTGTGCATTGCGCCATACGGGCAGGCTAGAGGAGGGGTCCGACATCTCGTGGTCACTCGGTGGGACTCAGGCGATCCAGAATGCGTCGAGCTACGACAGAACGTCCGGCGGCACGATCAGTCAGCGAGTCTGATCGGCTCAGCTTGTAGTACGCCCGACCTGCTGAGCGCATGCGCTCGAAGCGCGCCATGACAGGCGGCGGTCGCGGGCGTCGCATCGGAGGGGCGCAAGGTCAATCGACCTAGCGCCCCCTTGTGCGGGAGCGCAAAAATGGAGTGGGCAAGGCTTAGCTCGCGCCCCCTTCTTCATTATCCATTCAAGTGTCGACGGCTCGTATTGATGAGCTGGTTGATTGCGGACTGCACCGGATGCAAGTAGTCATCGCGGTCCGTTTCGATCACCTTGTCCATAGTCTTGATGACCTGATCTCGAACTTCATAGACCTCTGGGAACATCTCATCCGGACAGAGTAGGCCGCAGACCGATACAGCCGTCATCACGGCCGTGTTATGCGCGAGCAACTCTTGGTAAAGCGCCTTGTCGTCGTGATACGCGCTGGGCTTGCGCACAAAGGCATTTAGCTTCGTCCAAGTGCCTGCGTATAGCTGGGCTGCCGTTATCAGGTCCGACGCGGCGCTACGAGCTCGTGACTTCGTCTCAGCGCCCTTCGACCACCTCTGGGTGAGCCATTGACCGACGTAGCCAAGTGCGCCTCCTAGCGCTGTGCCCACGAGCGCTGCGCTGACCTCTGCCTCCATTGGCGTAGTCTCTCAGGTGATACCGATATTTGCTTGCTAGATGTTTGTGATGCATGATGGCGATCATGGCGCAGAAGACGACCGTGCAGCTCATCGATGACCTCGACGGTAGTGAGGCGACAGCCACCGTCCGCTTCTCCCTCGACGGCGTGGAGTATGAGATCGACCTGAGTGACGAGCACATCGACCAGCTACACGAGGTGCTTGCCCCGTACGTCGAGGCTGGTCGGCAGACGAACGGTCGCAGCAGTGGAGCGGGGCGTCAGCGGCGCGGTAAGGCAACGTCCACTAAGTCAATCACTGCTGTCGACTTGAACGCAGTGCGCACCTGGGCTCGCGAGCATGGCCACAAGGTGAGCGACCGCGGCCGCATCTCCAATGAGCTCCTGGCGAAGTATCAGGAGGCGCACGCGAGCTGAGGGCATCCGTAAGCTCCTGAGCTCAGTGCCGGTCGCGGCGAGGTTTCCATCGTTCGCACCGCTGCATCGATTTCGCTTGACTGCTCGGTAGGCACGATGCGGGTAAACGCCAGACCTTGCCAGCATGCACCTGGCGTGGTGATGTGGTCTGTCTGCCTTGACCTGTCTGCGCCGCCCGTGCGATGTTGGCGACTAGGAGCTGGCCGCGCGGATGCTTCATCCATCTGCGCGGCCAGCTCCCTCAACTTGACGTGGTTGTCCTGGCGTAATCAAAATTGCGGTCAGCTGCGACGCTGTGCACCTCTAGCTTTGTCCCTAGCCTGTGCGCCACACGAGCGGTGCGCTGAAGCAAGGGTTATACCGGCGGGGACGCGCTGCTCCTCGAGTGACAAGACGTGCCGCGGCTCCCCGCCACGACCTTCAGTTGGCAAGGCTCGGCGCGTCGACCAGATCAGGCAACGGTTGGATACTGGCAGCGTCGACGCGGCTCGCCAGGCGTGCTGCAGCCGCCCGCGCCAGTCCTCGCAACACGTCTGCCTCCACCGCGCTGAGGGTGCGGGGCCTCTGGTCGAGGACGCAGACGGTACCCAGCACGTGTCCGGCGGCATCGGTGATCGGTGCGCCGGCGTAGAAGCGGATGTGCGGGCCGCTCTTGACGATGGGAATGCCTTTGAAGCGGACATCAGCGGTGGTGTCGGGTACCTGGATGAGGTCGCTCTCGTTGACGACGTGGTGGCAGAAGGTGTCCTCGCGTGCCATGGAGAAGGAGTCGGTGCCGACGGGTGCGAGCATGTGCTGCTCGGTCTTGCCGATGAGGGTGACCATGGCCACCGGCACGTCGATGACCCTTGCGGCTACGGCCGTCAGCTCTCGCAGAATGGGATCATCGTTGTCGATGAGCGTGGCGTGCTGATCCGCCGAAGTGGCCCGTGCCTGCTCTTGGGCTGGCGTGAGCGTGCGGGCCACCTGCGGCGTCGGCGCGCAGTCCAGCGCCAAGACGTCGACGGCCGGTACCGGTCGGCTGAAGTGGTAGCCCTGCAACAGGTCGTACCCGAGTCCGGCGAGCAGTCGGCTGGTCGCCTCGTCCTCCACGCCTTCGCCGACGACCTCGAAGCCCATGCGGTGAGCCAATTCGGCCACGGCCCGCACGATGGCCTCATCGCCGGCGCTGTTCAACGCATTGGCGACGAAGCGGCGGTCCACCTTCAACTCGTCGAAGGGGAAGTCCTGCAGCATGGCTAGGCTGGTGTAGCCCGTTCCGAAGTCGTCCAGCGCGGTGCAGATGCCCCGCGAGCGCAGCTCTGCGAGAGCAGCAGCTGCCCGGCGCGGCTGGGCGGTGACGGCGCTCTCGGTCACCTCCAGCATCAGCAGCTCTGGTGGTAGCCCACTGCGACGCAGTTGCGTCTCGACGTATGCAGCCAAACCTTCGTGCGCGAGCAGCCGGGCTGACAGGTTTACTGAGACGCGCAGCGGGCGTCCAGCACGAGCCCACGAGGCAGCCTGGTCGACGGCCTCATGCAGCACCCACTCCGTGAGGGCCACGATGGTGGAGCTGCGTTCTGCTTCCGGGATGAAAGCAGCTGGGGTCAGCAGTCCGAGGCGGGGATGCTGCCAGCGCACCAGCGCCTCCACGCCCCGCATCTGCCGGCTGTGCGCATCGACTAGAGGCTGGTAGTGCACCCTGAGCTGCCCGTCGGTGATCGCGCAGCGCAGCTCCGCCTGCAGCTTGAGGCTTTCGGCCGTGCGTGCTTCAAGGGCGGGATGCCAGAGCCGTACCGGCAGGTCCGCCTGCCGGGCAGCGCGCAGAGCGGTGTCTGCTCGCTGAAGAAGAGTCTTGAGGCTTGCGGAGCGGCCCTCAGCCACTAGCACCGCGCCAACTGTGACATCGACCTCGACCGCGATGTCGTCGATGTCGAACGTCCCGTTGGCGCGGGCGGTGATCGCGGTGATGAGCCGCTCCACTTCTCTAGACGTTCCGTCCAGGTCACGGCTCAGTTCGGGCCTGAGCGCAGCAGCGCTCGGTAGCCAGACGACGAAGTCGTCACCACCGAGCCTGGCGATGCTGCCGCCTTCGGCCAGCTCGCGCTCGTAGGCCCGGGCGAGGTGCTGTAGCACGGCGTCACCACCGTCGCGGCCCAGCGCCTGGTTCAGCTCGCCGAAGTGGTCGATGTCGATCAGGAGGAGGAGCCCGGGGGTGCACTCGTCGACCGCGATTAGGCCGCCTGCGACAACATGGCTCAGGCCGACTTCATTGAGCAGACCCGTTAGGGGATCGGTCGTCGACAGCACGCGAGTTCGCCGCGTCAGCGCGCCGGCGACGAGGCCCATGGTGCCGACGACCGCCACCAAGAGGGCGGTGTGCAGCAGGGCCGACTCAGTCGCTTCGACTAGCCGCAGGGCGATCGCCGTGCTGCCCAGAGCCACCACCGCATGCAGTGCAGCTTGCCGCCGGGGCAGGAAGAGGGAGCCGTACACTACGACCCAGACAGTGAACATCGAGACGGCGCCGCTGGGTATGCCACCGTCCGCAGCGCGAACAGCGAGTGCGATGACGGCTGAGCCGGTGATGAGCAGGACGTGCATGAGCGCTGGGCGTAGCTGACGCAGGCAGCTGAGCAGTACCGCAGTGCTCAAGGTGATGCCCGCCAGCCCGTCCAGCAGCGCGGTGTTGACGTGCCGCCAGGCTGTGCTGTGAGCCACGAGCAGCAGCAGGAGGCCACCGGTGCCGTAGAAGACGGCAAGCGTAGCTCGGTTGCTGATCATGATCTGCTCCACTGGGCGACTGGCGGTTCCTTCTCGGCCTGTCCATCGCCACCCCGTGTAGTCCGCTTGACACGGTTCGCCCGAATGCTTGCGCCATGCGCGGGTCAATCCGCGCACTGCGTCACGACCAACTTGACGCCACTACCATCAGTGAGCAGGTGGTGTTTCGACCCTCGCGCGTGACCAGTCCACCACTGCGGTCCCGGCTTCAGGCGTCCGGTTGCCTTTACCCCCTTCGGCAGCATCTCGTACAGGCGCGCCCAGATCTCGGACCGCGTGCAGTGCCGCAGCCGGCGCCAGCGCATCGCCCCGAAGCAGCCGAAGTGCTCGGCCGGCACCTGCCCACAGGTGCAGCCGGTGATCAGCCCCTGCACGATCAAGGTCGCGCAGCTTGATCATGCTGCAGTGAGCGGGAGATCCCTACGTGGCAGCCAACCAAAGGAGCGGCGCCGGCGCAGCGAACCCTGGGACAGCAGCTGATGCACCAGCGCTGCCTCCTCGCGGCCCGGCCCGGCCATCATCGAGGACCGTCGTGTGCTCAAGGCCGTGGGCGAAGTGGCCGATGAGGGACGGTGGACAAGGAGGATTGGCTCGCGGTTGCCGAGGCGGTCATCGAGGCGGAGGCCGCGGAGCTGGAGCCTGCCGCGGTCGAGGTTGTCCCCTCTCCGGCGACGACGCCTTCTGAGCTGGCGCGGGTGGCGGCTCTACACGAGTACCGGCTGCTGGACGCACCGGCCGATGATGAGCTGACCGCTGTGGTACGAGCAGCAGCGGTGGTGGCTGGCGTACCACACGCGACGCTCAACCTCATCGACGAGAACCGCCAGTGCCAGCTGACCACGGTGGGCTTCGAGGGCGCCGACTCCGCTCGCGGGGACTCCATGTGCGCGTTGCACTTTGAGTCCGGCGAGCTGGTCCATGTCCCCGACGCGAGCTGCGACCCGCGCTATGTCCACAACCCCTGGGTGGACGGCCGACTCGCGAGCGTGCGCTTCTACGCGTCGGCCCCGCTGATGAGCCCCACCGGGCACGCGCTGGGGTCGTTGTGTGTCTTCGACACCGTACCCGGGCAGCTCAACGAGGTGCAGATGTCCGTCCTGGAGGACCTCGCGGGGGTCCTCGTCGGGCTCTTCGAGCGCCGGCGGCAGGCGCGGCTCGCCGCGGAGCAGGCCGAGCAGACCGCCGAGGCCCGCGAGCTGGCCGTCCTAGCGATGAACGAGGCCGAGGCCCGCTGGGAGCTGAGCGAGGTGGTGGCCGACACCGTAGACGTCGGGCTCGCCGTCGCCGGCCCTGACGGACACCTCACGATGCTGAACCCGACCGCCCGCGCCTGGTACGGCGCCGACGTCGACGCGGACTTGACCTCGGCTGAGCGCGCACGAGCCAAGGCTCTGTTCGCCGCCGACGGCGTCACCGCACTGGGCCCCGAAGAGACTCCGCTCCACCGCGCCCTACGCGAAGGTTCCGTGCAAGGCATGGAGATCGTCTTGGCGCCGGCCGGTCTTCCTCGGCGCACCGTGGTGTGCACTGGGCGGCTGATGCGCCGCAGCGACGGCACCCCGCTGGGAGCCGTCGTCGCCATGACCGACGTCACCGCCGCCCGTACCCGTGAGGCGGCCTTAACGCAGGCGCACGACGCCCTGGCGGAGGCCCACGCAGAACTGGCCGAGCACACCGCCCGGGTCGAGGCTCTGGCCCAGGCTTCACGGATCCTGGTCACCGCCGAAGACCCCCACGAGGCGGTCTGCGAGGCCGCGCGCAACCTCACCGGCGCTGACGGTGCCTGCCTGCTGCAGCCTGGTCCCGACGGCAGCTTCGTCGCCACCGCCTCGGTAGGCTTGCCGGCCGTGCCCGTGGCCGTGGGTGCGGATGAACCGTCGCTGGCGGCGACCGCCGTGAAGCTCGGAGAGGCGCTGTTCGTCCCCGACATCGCCGCCCATCCACGTGCCTCGCAGCAGCTGGCCCGGCAGCTCGGCATCGCCTCGTGCGTCTGGCAGCCGGTGGTGCTGACAGGCAACCGGACGGTCGGCGCTCTTGGTGTCCTGTGGCGCGAGCGGCGGGACGACCTACCAGCGCACGTCCTGCCAATGCTTCAGACGTTGTCCGGAGAGGCGGCACACGTCATCGAACGGGCCGACCTGCTGGCCCGCCTGGCCGAGGCCGCCGAACGCGACCCGCTGACGGGTCTGGCCAACCGCCGCCGCTGGGACGAGGCCGTTGCCGCCGAGATCCACCGCGCCGAGCGCAGCGGGGCTCCGCTCACGCTGGCCCTGCTCGATCTGGACCACTTCAAGCGCTACAACGACACCCACGGGCACCTGGCGGGGGACGCCCTCCTGCGCGACTTCGCGGCGGCGGCCACCTCGTGCCTGCGCACGATCGACACGCTGGCCCGCTGGGGCGGGGAGGAATTCGTCCTGGCGCTGCCCGGCTGCACTGCGGCGGACGCGCGAACTGTCGTTGAGCGCATCCGCGCCGTGGTTCCGCACGGGCAGACCTGCACCGTCGGCATCGCGGAGTGGACGTCCGGACTGCAGGCCGACGAGGTCGTCGACCGCGCCGATGCCGCCCTCTACCGCGGCAAGCAGGCAGGCCGCGACACCACCGTGCTGCACACGGCACCCGGCGTGCCGCTACAACCGGAGACGGCTCCACAGGCGCTGAGCGCGCCAGGAGCCGGGTCTGAGGTGGGTTCGGTGGCTACAGCGCGGTAGGCAGCGCGCCGATGCCCTCCTGACGCAGGCGCCGAACCCGCGCGCCCACCGATGCAGGAGGCCGTGCATGCCCACCCCCGGGCACCCCCGCTCGCGGCGACCGCTCGCCGCGACCACCGACGACCCGCGCGCAGCTGCAGTGCGCAGCGTCGTCTTCGCCGCGGCGTTCTGCGCCGCGGTGTTCTTGGGGCGCCTGACCGTGATGGACGGCACGAGCCTGAGCCTGGTGTGGCCAGCGGCGGGGATGGCGGTGGCGTGGTTCGCCGCACAACGACAGGCCGGCACGCGGTGGCTGGATCTGGTTCTGCTGTCGGCAGCCACCTTCGGTCTCAACGCCCTCACCGGGGCTTCCCCGGCGCTGGCGGGCTGCTTCGTGGTGGCCAACATCGCGCAGGTGCTCACCTTCGGCGCACTGTTCACCCGCTGGTGCCCACAGGTCTGGGGCACCGGTGGGCACGAGCCGCTGGCGGGGGTGGCTCAGCTCGTGCGGCTGCTGGCCGCAGCCGTGCTCGCCACCGCAGCCGGTGCGGCCATCGGCCCCACCTCGGTGTGGCTCCTGACTGGGCACTGGTCCTGGCTGACGGCGCTGGTCTGGATGACCCGCAACACCGTGAGCATCCTGCTCATCGCTGCGGTGGCCTTCCGCATCGGGTGCCTCCTCACCACCCGCCGGCAGGTCGCCGGCGGGCAGGAGGCCACCATCGTGCTCGTGTCCTGGCCGCACCGGTGGCGCTTGCTAGAGCTGATCGCGGCGCTTGCGTGCTCGGCGACCGCCTATGTGCTCGTCTTCAGAGTCTTCGACCATCTGCCCGTCGTCTTCCCTCTGCTCGTGCTCACCGTCTGGGTGGCGCTGCGCTTCGACACCACGATCGTCGTCGTCCACGACCTGGTGGTCGGCGCTGTCGCGGTCCTGTTCACGCTGGATGGGTACGGACCCTTCGCCCTCGTCGGCGACGATGCTGCCCGGGCGGTCGTGGTGCAGCTCTTCGTCGCCGTCCTGGCGGTCTTGGGACTAGCGCTCGCCCTGGGCCGCGACGAGCGCGACGTGCTGCTCGCGCGCATGGCTGCCTCTACTGCTGCCAGCGAGCGGCTTGCCGCCGAGGCGGCCGAGCAGCGCGGTCTCGCCGAGCAGGCCCGCCTCCAGGCGGTCGCAGCCCAGCTGCAAGCGGAGCTGGCCATGGCCGAGGCTGAGGCCCGCGGGGAGCTGACGCAGGCGGTGCTGGAGACCATTGACGTCGGCATCGTGGTAGCCGGCGCCGACGGGCGGCTAGTGCTCTTCAACCGCGCCGCCCATGACTGGCACGGCCTCGACGTCGACAGCGCCCTCGACCCTGCCGAACATGCCGGCGCCTACGACCTCTTCGCTGTTGACGGGACCACGCCATTGGCACCTTCAGAGATCCCTCTGGCAGCAGTGCTGCGGGACGGCTCCGCCACGGGGGTCGAGATGGTCATCGCCCCCGCGGGACGTGAGCCGATCACCGTCGTGTGTTCGGGGCGCACGATGATCCGTGCCGATGGCACCCTCCTTGGTGCCGTCGTGGTCATGAACGACGTCACCCGCGAGCGGCGACAGCAGATAGCGCTGCGCCACAGCGAGGCGCAGCTGCAGAGGGCCTTCGACGCCTCGCTGGTCGGCAACATCCACTTGGGGCTGGACGGCACCGTGCTGCGGGTCAATGCCGCCGCAGCCGCCATGGTGGGCCGCAGTCCTGCGGAACTGCACGGGCGGTACTGGGGCGACCTCCTGCACCCCGAGGACCTCGAGGCGCGGCGGGAGACGCTGCGCGCCGCGATCGCCGAGGGAGGCGGTGGCACGGTGGGAGGTGTGGTGCGCCACATCCACAGCGACGGGCACATCGTGCACGCCCAAGTCTCCACCGCAGTCGTGCGTGACGAGGACGGGCGGCCCCTGCACATCGCCAGCCAGGTGTTCGACGTCAGCGACAGGGTGGTCGCCGAGGACAAGCTGCGCCGCCAGCGCGATGTGTACTCCCGGCTCCTGCGCGCCCTCAGCGATGTGGGTGAGGGAGTCCTCGTCGAGCACGGCGAGCAGATCACCTACGTCAACGAAGCCTTCGCGCGCCTGACCGGTCGTCGTGCCGCCGCACTGCTCACCCTGCCGACATCACTGCTGCTGGTGCCCGACGCCGAGCACGACACCTGGCGGGCACGCCGCGGCGCCCAGCCGGGGCGGGCAGCCGCATCTCTCGTCACCGCGCTGCGCCGCCCCGACGGCACGACGGTCCCCGTAGAGGCCGCAACGGTCTCGCTGCCCGACGCCGGTGGGCAGGCGACCCTGACGATCGTGCGGGACCTGTCCGAGCGGCTGCGCACCCAGGCCGCACTGGCTGCGTCCGTGCAGCAGTTGGAGGAGGCCAACCGCTTCAAGGACGACCTGGTGGCCACCCTCAGCCACGACCTGCGCCAGCCGCTGGCCACGACGATCGGGTTCTCCGAACTCCTCCTCGACACGTGGGACCACCTGTCCGAGGAAGAGAAGAAGCAGTACCTAGGGCGGGTTCGCAGAGCAGGGCACTGGGCCAACGAGATGGTCGAGGACATCCTCACGATGGCCCAACTGGACCAAGGGGTCCCGGTGGCCATCGCCACCCGCATTCACGTCCCCGCGCTCGTCGCTGACCTCCTCGAGCGCCTCGGCGCCGATGCCGCCGCGGTGGACACCGCTGGTGTACGAGATGTGCAGGTCCTGGCCGACCGCGGTCACGTGGAGCGTATCCTCGGCAACCTGCTCGGCAACGCGCTGAAGTACGGGCGCCCACCGCTGCGCATCAGCGCCCGCCGCCACGGTGACCAGGTCGCCCTCGATGTCGTCGACTCCGGGGAGGGCGTGCCCGCAGAGTTTGTGCCTGACCTCTTCGGCCGCTTCACCCGCGCATCGACCGGCGTGGCGGTGGAGAAGAAGGGCACCGGCCTGGGGCTGTACATCGCCCGCACCTTGGCCAACGCCAACGGCGGTGAGCTCACCTACCGCGAAGCTAGCGGCGGTGGATCCCGCTTCACCTTGACTCTCAACGCCGTGCAGGCCAACCACGCGGACGAGCTGCGGCACGTCTTGGAGGCCAGCCGGCTGCCCTAATGCCACGTGGGCCGCCGGTAGGCGCGACCCGCCTCGACGGTGATGTCGCAGCAGATGCTCTCGCCGGTGACCGAAGGGCGACACCGCAGCAGTGCCCTCCGATCACGGCATCGACCTGGCCACCGGCCAGCGCATCACCGGGCCCATCGTCGGGCGCCACGACGGGTGCATCTGAGCCGCAGCAGCGGCTGATGTGGACACGACCACCCACTTCACCCTGCTCAGCGGCTGAACTCGTCCAGGTCAGCGCCGTGCATAGGGCTGTCAACGCTTCGCCAGGGCAGAGGTCGAGCGCCTGCGAGCTGGCGGCTCAGCTCATCGGCGATCCACTGCTCCAGGACCTGAATGTCGACCGGGGTCGCCAGATGGCTCAGGTCACCGCGGGCACTGACCTGCTCCAAAGCGCTCATGCAGCGGCGCCAACGGTCGATGAGCTGCTGATGATCAGGACGACGCGCGTAGCTGAGGTCAACGTGGTCGAGCCCGGCGGCCAGAGCTTGGAGGTTCCGGGCCTCTGCTGATGTCAGGTGCCCGTAGAGGGTATCGAGGATCTGACGGATGTCCTCTGCGGCTGCTGCAGTGTCGACGTCATCGATCTTGTGGTTGAGAGAGAGCAGTTGCAGCTCGCGGAGCACCGTTTCGCGGTGCTCCCGCATCCGCACACCCAACCGCACCGGATAGTTGAGCAGCTGCAGGTGGGTGGTCGCTTCGGACTCTTCGTTCTGCGGCAGCGCTGGACGCGCCAGTTCATCGACGACCGATGCCCACTGCGCAGCCAGCGCAGCCTCGGCGGCGGCGGCATCGTCTGCGGTGCTGTCGACATCGATCTCGCACCACACCACCTTGCCGCTGCCATCAGCCTGCACCTCAACGCCGTATGCACGGCTCAGCGCGGCGATCAGCATCAGGCCGCGACCGGTGGTGGCGGTTGCACTATGCGGCACCCACTGCGGCTGCACGGGTGAGCTGTCACCGACGGACAGGCGGAGCAACGTGCCGGCCT
>NZ_BAABIL010000203.1:0-16102 GCF_039542765.1 Kineococcus glutinatus | reverse complement strand
CCCCGCCGTGCCGCGGCGCGCGCCCCCGGCCGGTTCGAGGTCGCCGGCACCCACCACGGCCGGGAGAACAGGTGGCCCTGCGCCGCGGTGCACCCCGCCGCGCGCAGCGCCGCCGCCTGCCCCTCCTCCTCCACCCCCTCGGCGACGACGGACAGCTCCAGGGCGGAGGCCAGCGAGAGCACCGCGAGCACCAGGGCGCGGTCGCAGCGGCGCCGCTCCAGCCCCGCCACGAAGGATCGGTCCACCTTCACGACGTCGAACGGCAGGTCCTGCAGCTGCGACAGGGACGAGCAGCCGGTGCCGAAGTCGTCGAGCACCAGCACCACCCCGAGGGCGTGCAGGCGCTGCAGGGCCGCCGGGGCGGCACCCCCGCGCACGACGGCGCTCTCGGTGACCTCCAGCCCGAGCTGGGCGCCCACCAGCCCGTGCCGGTCCAGCAGCTGCGCGACGCGGTCGGGCAGGTCGGGGCCGAGCTGGCGCGGGCTGACGTTGACCGCCACCCGGAAGTCCGCCGGCACCCGGCCCGCCGCACGCCAGGCGGCCAGGTCCGCCAGGGCCCGGTCCACCACCCAGTCCCCCAGCACCGCCACCAGGCCGGCGTCCTCGGCCACGGGGACGAACTCCTCCGGACCCACCGGCCCGAGCTCGGCGCTGGTCCAGCGCAGCAGCGCCTCCGCACCGACCACCTGCCCGGCCCGCTCGCCCGACAGCGCCACGACGGGCTGGTAGTGCACGCACAGCTCGTCGCGCTCGACGGCGCGCTGCAGCCCCTGCTCGAGCAGCAGCAGGCGGCCCGCGCGGGCGGCCAGGTCCTCGTGGAAGACGCGGAAGGAGCCCGGACCGCCGCGCTTGGACTCGTACATCGCCGCGTCGGCGTCGCGCAGCAGCGTCCGCGGCGTCGAGCCGTCGGTGGCCACCGCCACGCCGACGCTGCCGGAGACCGCCAGGGCGCGACCGGCGATCTCGACCGGCCCGGCCCACACCGCGCCCAGCCGGCCGGCCACCTCCTCGGGGGTCAGGACCCCGTCGGGGTCCTCGCAGACGACGGCGAACTCGTCGCCACCGAGGCGGGCCACCACGCCGAGGGGGCCGATGGCGGCCAGCAGCCGGGGCACCACCTGCTGCAGCAGGGCGTCACCGGCCTCGTGGCCGAAGGTGTCGTTGACGTGCTTGAAGCGGTCGAGGTCGAGCAGCAGGACGAGGACCGCGCCACCGCGGCCGGCGCGGCGGGCCAGGGCCGCGCGGATGGCGGCGGAGAGCACGCGCCGGTTCGGCAGGCCGGTGAGCGGGTCGTGGGTCGCGCTGCGCCGCAGCCGGTCGGTCATCCGCGAAACGATGAGCGCGCTGCTCACGACCGTCGCGACGCGGATGGCGACCTCCACCACCGTCCGCCCGGGGGTTGGCCAGGGCATCCAGACCGCCGTGCCGACGATGACGGCGCACGCCGCGCCGACGTGCAGCCAGCGGGCCCGCGCGGAGAAGATGCCGGCGTACGGCGCCGTCCACAGCACGAAGAGCAGGACCGGGCCGGCGGGGTCCCCGGAGAGGACGTGCCCGCCCGCGACGACGAGCTGCGCCGAGGCGATGCAGGCGTGCGAGACGGCCGTCAGCGCCCGCGGGGAGAGCCGGCTGCGGTGCACGACCCCCATGAGGGCGCCCCCGACGAGCGCGCTGGCGGCGAAGCAGAGGTACGCCGTGCGCGTGGCCGCCGGCAGGTCCGCCAACAGCCCCCACGCGACGGCGAGGACGCCGCCGAGGGCGTACTGCAGGCCGAGGACGGCCACCAGCAGCCGTCGGGGGAAGACGTCGTCGGCCACCTCCTCCGCCACGACGCCGGAGAGTGCGCGCCACTGCCGCCCCGGACCCATCCGCCGTCGACCTCCCGTCCCCGCGGGGCGGCCTCCGCCCACCGGTGGGGTGTCGGCCGGTGCGCACGGCGGGGAGAGGGCGCGACACCCGTTCGCCCGCGACGGCCACCCGGATGGCGGGACGGCGGGTCGGGTGGGGCGGGGCGGGGTGGGGCGGCGCCGGCCTCAGGCGGGCACGCCGAGCCGTTGGGCGGCCCGTTCGCGGCCGGGGCCGACGGGGGCCGAGCCGACCGCGGCCGCGAGCCCGAAGCCCGGTACGGCCGAGTAGAAGGACTCGTGGTGGCCGGCGGGCACCACGTAGGTCTCGTGCCAGATGCCGACGGCGTCACCGGCGGTGCGCGCGCGGCGGTTGAACGCCGTCCACGCGGCGCGGTGCCGGCCACCCCCGGCCGAGGCGTAGGCGTGCAGGGACGCCAGGTCGCGCCAGTACTGCACGACGAGCGGACCACCCGGGCCCAGCGCGCTGGTGGCGCCGAGCATGCCGAGCTCCGGGTGGCGGGACAGCTCGGCGATCATCGGCGGCATGGCCGCGAGGACGGGCAGCCACGCCCGCACCCGCAGCGGCCGGTTGATCCGCATCCCGATCAGGAAGACGACGAGGTCGCCGTCGTGGTCGTGGGTGGTGCGCCGGGGCTGGGGGCTCATGCCGACCTCCGTGGTTGGATAGCTGTGGTGTCCAGTTTTGGATAGTGGAACTCTCCAGTCAAGGGGGAAGGGTGCGCATCTCCGAGCTGAGCCGCGACAGCGGGGTACCGGTGGCGACGATCAAGTTCTACCTGCGGGAGGGCCTGCTGCCACCGGGCCTGGCCACCGGGGCCACCCGCGCCGAGTACGACGAGCGGCACCTGGCGCGGCTGCGCCTCGTGCGGGCGCTCGTCGACGTCGGCCGGCTGCCGCTGGCCGGGGTGCGGGAGGTGCTGGCCGCGATCGACGACCCGACCCCCTCACTGCACCACGCCCTCGGCACGGCGCACGACGCCCTGGCACCGACCACCCCCGCGGCCCGGGCCGCGGACGGCCGGCTCGCCGAGGCGGTGGTGAGCGCCGCCGGGTGGCGGGTGGACCGCCGCTCGCCGTCGTTCGCCCAGCTCGACGCCGCCCTGGTCGCGCTGGCCGACACCGGGTTCCCCGTGGACCCCACCTCGCTGGCGCGCTACGTGGACGCGGCCTCGGCCATCGCCCGCGGGGACGTGGCGGGCGTGCCGCGCGACGACGTGGCCGCAGCGGTGCAGCACGTCGTGCTCGGCACGGTGCTGCACGAACCGGTCCTGCTCGCGCTGCGGCGCCTGGCCCAGCAGCACGTCTCGGCGACCACCGGGATCTGAGCACGGGCCGAGCGGGGCCGACCGCGACCGGCACGGGTACGACAAAGGCCCCCGATCCGGAGATCGGGGGCCTTCAGACGTAGCCCCGACGGGATTCGAACCCGCGCTACCGCCTTGAGAGGGCGGCGTGCTAGGCCGCTACACAACGGGGCCCTAGCGTCGGTTCTCGCTGAACCGGCCTGACCGAGCTTACCTCACGGCGTTCTCGGCCTTGCGCTGGGGTACCAGGACTCGAACCTAGACTAACTGAACCAGAATCAGTCGTGCTGCCAATTACACCATACCCCATGGTGATCACTCGACCGGATCTCTCCGCTCGAGCCGTCGAGAACTCTACAGCACTCCGGGCGGCACCCACATCCAGGGCGCCGCCCGGCGCACCTCCCCCGGCCCCTCAGCCCAGCCGCGCCCGCAGCGCCCGCAGCCGCGCCAGCGACGACTCCCGGCCCAGGATCTCCATCGACTCGAACAGCGGCGGCGACACCCGACGGCCCGTCACCGCCGTGCGCAGCGGTGCGAAGGCGAACTTCGGCTTCACGCCCAGGCCCTCCACCACCGCCGCGCGCAGCGCCTGCTCCACGGCCGCGGTGGTCCACCCCCCCAGCGCCTCCAGCGCCGACGCCGACGCCGCGAGCACCTCCGCCGCCTCCGGCCGCAGCGCCGCCAGCGCCTCCTCCTCCACCACCAGGTCCGCGTCGGCGGTGAAGAGGAAGCCGAGCATGCCCGCCGCCTGGCCGAGCAGCGTCATCCGCTCCTGCACCAGCGGTGCGGCCGCCGCCAGCCGCCCCAGCTGCTCCGCGGACGGCTCGCCCGGCAGCACGCCGGCGCGCTGCAGGTGGGGCACGAGGCGGTCGCGGAAGTCGTCGGCGCCGAGCCTGCGGATGTGCGCGGCGTTGATGGCCTCCGCCTTGGCCTGGTCGAACCGGGCGGGGTTGGCGTTGACGTCGGCCACGTCGAAGGCCGCCACCATCTCCTGCAGCGTGAAGACGTCGCGGTCCTCCGCGATCCCCCAGCCCAGCAGCGCCAGGTAGTTCAGCAGCCCCTCGGGCAGGAAACCCCGGTCGCGGTGGTGGAAGAGGTTGGACTCCGGGTCCCGCTTCGACAGCTTCCGGTTGCCCTCCCCCATCACGTACGGCAGGTGCCCGAAGACCGGCACGTGCGTGGCCACGCCCACGTCGAGCAGCGCGTCGTACAGGGCCAGCTGGCGGGCCGTGGAGGACAGCAGGTCCTCCCCGCGCAGCACGTGGGTGATGCCCATCAGCGCGTCGTCGACCGGGTTCACCAGGGTGTACAGCGGCTCCCCGCTCGCCCGCACCAGCACCGGGTCCGGGAACGACCCCGCCCTGAACTCCACCCGGCCGCGCACCAGGTCGTCGAAGGCGTAGTCCTTCGCCGGCACCCGCAGCCGCAGCGTCGGCTGCCGGCCCTCCTCGCGGAAGGCGGCCACCTGCTCCGGCGTCAGGTCGCGGTCGAAGCCGTCGTAGCCCAGCGCCGGGGAACGCCCCGCCGCCACGTGCCGGGCCTCGATCTCCTCGGCCGTCGACCAGCTCTCGTACAGGTGCCCGGCGGCGCGCAGCCGGGCCACGACGTCGTCGTAGAGGTGGCGGCGCCGGCTCTGCCGGTACGGCTCGTGCGGGCCGCCCACGTCGACGCCCTCGTCCCAGTCCAGGCCCAGCCAGCGCAGCGCCTCGACGATCTGCGCGTAGCTCTCCTCCGAGTCGCGGGCGGAGTCGGTGTCCTCGATCCGGAACACCAGGGTGCCGCCGGTGTGGCGGGCGTGCGCCCAGTTGAACAGCGCCGTGCGGATCAGGCCGACGTGCGGCGTGCCCGTGGGCGAGGGGCAGAAGCGGACCCGCACGGCGGTGCCGGCGGGCGCGGGGGCGGCGGTGGGGTTCGTCATGGCCGTCCCAGCCTAGGGCTCGCGCCCGTGCGCGCGGCGTGGGCGGCCTCCCCCGTCTGCACCGCCCACAGCTGCGCGTACAGGCCGCCGGCCGCCACCAGCTCCTCGTGCGTGCCGGCCTCCGCGACGCGACCGCGGGCCAGCACCCAGATGCGGTCGGCGTCGCGGATCGTGGACAGCCGGTGCGCCACCACCAGGGCGGTGCGCTCGGCCGTCACCGTGGCCAGCGAGCGCTGGATCGCCGCCTCCGTCTCGTTGTCCACCGCCGAGGTCGCCTCGTCCAGGACCAGCAGCACCGGGTCGCGCAGGATCGCCCGCGCCAGGGCGATGCGCTGGCGCTGCCCCCCCGACAGCGTCTGGCCGCGCTCGCCGACGACCGTGTCGTAGCCGTCGGGGAAGCCGGAGACGAAGCCGTCGGCCTCCGCCAGCCGGGCGGCGCGGCGCACCTGCTCGTCCGTGGCGCCCGGGCGGCCGTAGGCGATGTTGTCGCGCACCGTGCCGTGGAAGAGGTACACGTCCTGGCTGACGTAGCCGATCGCACCGCGCAGCGACTCCCACGTCAGCTCCCGCACGTCCACGCCGTCCAGCAGCACCTGCCCGGCGCGGGGGTCGGCGAAGCGCAGCACCAGCCGCAGCAGGCTCGACTTGCCCGCGCCCGTGGCCCCCACCACGGCGTGGGTCTCACCGGCCGGCACCACGAGGTCCAGGCCGTGCAGCACGTCCGGACCGCTGCCGTCGATCGAGTCGTAGCCGAAGCGCACCCCCCGCAGCTCCAGCCGCCCCCGCACCGGCGCGGGCAGGGCGCGGGAGCCGTCCAGCGAGCGCGGCTGCTCCTGCAGCAGCCGGAAGATGCGGCGGGTGGAGGCCATCGCCCGCTGGTGCAGGTCGAGCGTCTGCCCCAGGTCGGTGAGCGGCCACAGCAACCGCTGGGTCATGAACACCAGCACCGAGTACAGGCCCACCTCCAGGCGGCCCTCCAGCACGAACCAGCCGCCCAGCAGCAGCGTGCACGTGAAACCGGCCAGGATCGCCATCCGGATCAGCGGCACGAACGCCGAGGAGGAGCGGATCGCGGCGGCGTTGGCGCGCCGGTAGCCCTCCGAGACCGCCGCCACGCGCGCCCGCTCCCGCGCCTCGGCGGTGAACGCCTTGATGGTGGGCAGACCGCCGATGTTCGCCGCGAGGGTGGCGCTGACCTCCCCGGCGGCCTCCCGCACCGCCGCGTACAGCGGCTCCAGCCGGCGCTGGAAGGCGATCGAGCCCGCGACGATGACGGGCACCGGCACGAACGCCAGCAGCAGCAGCTGCCAGGAGGAGGCGGCGAACACCGCACCGACCAGGACGACCGTCCAGAACGTGTGCAGGATCGTGCGGGCGCCCACGTCGAGGTAGCGCTCCAGCTGGTTGACGTCCTCCGTGAGCACCGACAGCACCTGCCCCGACGGGGTGCGCTCGTGCCAGCCGACGTCCAGGTCCTGCGCGCGGGCGTAGGCCGCCACCCGCAGGTCGTGCTCCACCGACTGCGCCAGGTTGCGCCACAGCAGGGACGCGGCGTAGTCCGAGGCCGACTCCACCACCCAGGCCAGGGCGTTGAGCACCGCCACGACGACGAGCTGGGAGAAGCGGCCCTCCACCCCCAGCGCGGTGGCGACGAAGGAGTCCGCGCCGCGCACGACGACGTCGACCGCCACCCCCAGCAGCAGCTCGGGCACGACGTCGGCGGCGGTGTTGAGGCTCGAGCACGCCACCGCTGCCACGACGCGCGGGCGGTGGCGGCGGTGGTGGTGCCAGAGGGCGGCGAGCGGACGGCGCGTGCCGTCGGGGACGGGGGTCACGGGGGACCATCCTCGCGCACCGCGGGGTGCTCCCCGGCGGGTGCCGGGTGCGCTCAGCGCGCCACGAAGGGGTTCTCCAGCACCCCGATGCCCTCCACCTCGACGCTGACCCGCTGCCCCGCGCGCACCGGCCCGACGCCCTCGGGGGTGCCGGTCATGATGACGTCGCCGGGCAGCAGGGTCATCGCGGAGGACACGTGCGAGACCAGCGCCGCCACGTCGCGCACCATGAGGGAGGTCCGCGAGTCCTGCACGACCTCCCCGTCCAGGCGGGTCGTGATCCGCAGGTCCGCGGGGTCCAGCTCCGTCTCGATCCACGGCCCGATCGGGCAGAAGCCGTCGGCGCCCTTGGCGCGCCACCACTGCCCGTCGGACTTCTGCCGGTCCCGGGCGGTGACGTCGTTGGCGACGGTGTAGCCGAACACCACCTCCGGCACCCGCTCCGGCGGCACGTCCCGGCAGAAGCGGCCGATGACGACGGCCAGCTCCCCCTCGTAGTGCAGCTCCCCCGCCCACCCCGGCACCACCACCGGGTCCCCCGGGCCGGCCACCGAGGTGTTCGGCGCCAGGAAGACCAGCGGCTCGGCGGGCACCTCGTTGCCCAGCTCCGCGGCGTGCGCGGCGTAGTTGCGGCCGATGCCGACCACCTTGCTGCGGGGGATGACCGGGGCCAGCAGCCGGGCGTCGGCCAGCGCCACCCGCTGCCCCGTCGGGCTCAGCGGGGTGTGCAGCGGGTCGCCCGCCACGACGACGAGCTCCTCGCTGCCCGCCTCCCCCTCGACGACGGCGAAGCGGGGATCCCCCCCGCTGGTGAACCTCGCGATGCGCACGCGGTCACCGTAGCGAGCACCCGCCCCGGCGGCGTCCCGGGTCCGCCGCGGCCGGCGGGGACCTCAGGCCAGCAGCTCGCGCACCTGGTCCGCGCACAGCACGACGAACAGCAGCGCCGCCAGGGTGAGGGCGACGTTGCTCACCGGCCCGCTGCGGTGCTCGGCGGGGGTGCGCGAGCCGTTCAGCAGCCACAGCAGGGTGCCGGCGAGGAAGGGCATGAAGAAGGCGCCGAGCACGCCGTAGGCGACGACCAGCGCGAAGGGCCGGTCGAGGAAGAGCAGGCCCATCGGCGGGAACGTCAGCCACAGCAGGTACGCCCGGAACGGCCAGCTGCGCTCGGCACCGCCCCCGGCCACCCGCTCGGCCGCCTCCTGCCCCATCGGGCGGCGCAGGTTCGCCACGAAGTCCGCCACGACCAGGCTCACCCCGTGCCAGACGCCCAGCAGCGAGGAGAACGCGGTCGCGAAGAACCCGACGAGGAACAGCGTCGACACCACCGGCCCGAAGCGCTCGCGCAGCACGGCGTCCAGGTCGAGCAGCCCCCGGTCACCGCTGGCCAGCGCGATCCCGCCGGCGTGCAGCAGCTCGGCGCCCACCACGAGCATCGCCAGGACGAACAGCCCCGTCGTGAGGTAGGCGACGCGGTTGTCCCAGCGCATGACGCGCATCCAGCTCGCGTCCCGCCACCCCTTGGCGTTGATCCAGTAGCCGTACGCCGCCATCGTGATCGTGCCGCCGACACCACCGACGAGGCCGAGGGTGTACAGGGCCGAGCCCTCCGGCAGCCGCGGGCGCAGACCGCCGAGCAGCGCGGGCACGTCCGGCACCACCAGCACGGCGAGGCCGACGACGGTCACGAACATGACCCCGACGCAGGCCGTCATGACCTTCTCGAAGACGCCGTAGCGGCCGAACCACACGAACGCCAGCCCCACCAGGCCGGACAGGACCGCCCACGTCCGCAGGTCCAGCCCCTCGAACAGCGCCGCCAGCGGCAGCGCCGAGGACGTCATCGCCGCCGCGCCGTAGACGAAACCCCACACGACGACGTAGCAGGCGAAGTACACCGTCGTCCACGACCCGAGGCTGCGCCAGCCCGCGAACACCGTGCTGCCCGTGGCCAGGTGGTAGCGCCCCACCGCCTCCGCCAGGGAGATCTTGAGCACGGTGCCGAGCACGCCCGCCCACAGCAGGGCGTAGCCGTACTCCCCGCCCGCGACGAGGGTGGCGACCAGGTCCCCCGCACCGACGCCGGTGGCGGCGGCGACGACACCCGGCCCCACCAGCCGCCAGCGACGCCGGCCGGTGTCGGACTGCGGGTGCGCGACGGACGAGCTCACGGCGGCCTCCTGCGACGGTGCGGGGACGATCGACCGCCCCGCACCGTACGGCCGCGGTCAGCGGCGGGCCACCCCGGCGGACAGCAGCCCGTACGTCAGCCCGTCGACCATCGCCTCCCAGCTCGCCTCCACGAGGTTGGGGCCGACCCCCACCGTCGTCCAGGAGCGGCGGCCGTCGGTGGTCTCGATGAGCACGCGGGTCACGGCGTCCGTGCCGTGCGAGGCGTCCAGGATGCGCACCTTGAAGTCCACCAGCTCCAGGTCCGCCAGCTCCGGGTAGGCCGGCAGCAGCGCCTCGCGCAGCGCCGCGTCCAGGGCGTTGACCGGGCCGTTGCCCTCGCCGGTGGCGATGATGCGCCGCCCACCGGCGTGCACCTTGACCGTCGCCTCGGACACCCGCACGCCCTGGGCCGGGGACTCGATGATGATGCGCCAGCTCTCCACGTCGAAGTAGGACGGGCGCCGGCCGTCGACGTGCTCGCGCAGCAGCAGTTCGAAGGAGGCGTCCGCCGCCTCGTAGGTGTAGCCCGCCGCCTCGTCCGCCTTGACCCGGTCGGTCACCCGGCTCAGCAGGTCCCGGTCGTCGCCGAGGTCCACGCCGAGCTCGCGGCCCTTGAGCTCGATGCTGGCGCGCCCCGCCATGTCCGAGACCAGCATCCGCATGTCGTTGCCCACCAGCTGCGGGTCGACGTGCTGGTAGAGGTCCGGGTCGACGCGGATGGCCGAGGCGTGCAGCCCCGCCTTGTGCGCGAACGCGCTGCTGCCGTAGTAGGGCGCCCGCGCCGCCGGTGGCACGTTGGTGATCTCCGAGACGGCGTGCGCGATGCGCGTGGCCTCCCGCAGCGCCCCGGCCGGCAGGGCGGGCACGCCGAGCTTGAGCTCCAGGTCGGCCACGATCGTGAGCAGGTCGGCGTTGCCGGTGCGCTCGCCGTAGCCGTTGAGCGTGCCCTGCACGTGCACCGCACCGGCCTGCAGCGCGGCGAGGGAGTTCGCCACCGCGCAGCCGGAGTCGTTGTGGGCGTGGATGCCCAGCAGGGCGCCGGTGGCCGCCGCGGTGGCCGCCACGACCTCCCCCACCTGCGGCGGCAGCATCCCGCCGTTGGTGTCGCACAGCACCACGACCTCCGCGCCCGCCTCCGCCGCCGTCCGCACGACCTCCAGCGCGTAGCCCGGGTCGGCGAGGTGGCCGTCGAAGTAGTGCTCGGCGTCGAGGAACACCCGCCGGCCCTGCGCGCGCAGGAA
Organism: Kineococcus glutinatus; assembly: GCF_039542765.1. Lineage (NCBI taxonomy): Bacteria > Bacillati > Actinomycetota > Actinomycetes > Kineosporiales > Kineosporiaceae > Kineococcus > Kineococcus glutinatus. The sequence goes on along the minus strand of NZ_BAABIL010000203.1, from coordinate 5,761 downwards.
GCCGACGGTGTCGGCGACCATCGCGAGGTTCTCCTCCGGCGTGGTGCGCAGCGCCCGGGTGACGTGCCGGGCGTCGCTCTTGGCCACGAGCGTCACCACGGGCGCCTCGGAGTCCAGCAGCGCCCGCACCTGGGGGTCGGCGGCGGCCCGCGCCCCGGGGCGGCGGGTCGCGCCGAACGCCGCGAGCACCGCCCGCTGCAGGGTGAGCTCCTTGGCGGCGCGGGCGAAGAACTCCGTGTCGCGCGGGATGGCCCCGGGCCAGCCGCCCTCGACGAACCCCACCCCGAGGGCGTCCAGGTGCCCGGCGATCTGCAGCTTGTCGTGCACCGACAGCGTCAGGCCCTCCTGCTGGGCACCGTCGCGCAGGGTGGTGTCGTAGACGTCGAGGCGGCGGGCGGCCCCGGCCCGGCCGCCGCCGGGGGCGCTGTGCTCAGACAAGGCGGCGCATCCAGCCGTGGGTGTCCTCGCGCCGGCCGTACTGCACGTCGAGCAGGGTGCGGCGCAGCTCCTCGGTGACCGGCCCGGCCCCGCCGGTGCCGTGGACCAGCTCGCCGTCGGGGCTGACGAGGCGGCCCACCGGCGTGATGACGGCGGCCGTGCCGCAGGCGAAGACCTCCGTGATGCGGCCGGAGGCCACGCCCTCGCGCCACTCCTCGACGCTGACGCGGCGCTCCTCGACGGCCCGGCCCGCGTCGGCGGCCAGCTGCAGCAGGCTCGCGCGGGTGATGCCCTCCAGGATCGAGCCGGACAGCGCCGGGGTCACGATGGAGCCGTCGTCGTGGACGAAGTAGATGTTCATCCCGCCCAGCTCCTCCACCCAGCGCCGCTCGGCGGCGTCGACGAAGCAGACCTGGTCGCAGCCGTGCTCGGCGGCCTGCTGCTGCGGCAGCAGGCTGGCGGCGTAGTTGCCGCCGCACTTGGCCGAGCCCGTCCCGCCGAGGGCGGCGCGGGTGTAGTCCTGCGACAGCCAGATCGAGACCGGCTTGAGGCCGCCGGCGAAGTAGCTGCCCGCCGGGGAGGCGATGACGAGGTAGCGCACCTCGCGGGCGGCGCGCACCCCGAGGAACGCCTCCGTGGCGATCATGAAGGGGCGCAGGTAGAGGCTGGACTCCCCGCCCGAGGGCACCCACGCCTCGTCCGCCCGCACCAGCTGCTCGATCGAGGCGAGGAACGCCTCCTCCGGCAGCTCCGGCAGCGCCAGCCGCCGCGCGGAGCGGGCCAGGCGGCGCGCGTTGGCCTCCGGGCGGAACGCCCAGACGCTGCCGTCGGCGTGGCGGTAGGCCTTCAGGCCCTCGAAGACCTCCTGGGCGTAGTGCAGCACCGCCGCCGAGGGGTCGAGCACCAGCGGCGCGTAGGGCACGACGGCGTCGTCGTGCCAGCCCGCCCCGGCCGTCCACGTGGCCGTGGCCATGTGGTCGGTGAAGAAGTTGCCGAACCCGGGGTCGGCGAGGATCTCCTCCCGGCGCGCGGCGGCTACCGGGGACGTCGAGGGGGAGATCGCGAAGCCGAGGGCTGTGGTCGTGGCGCTCATGCGCGTTCCTCTCTCGACGTGGGGCGCGCACCTGCACGCGCCCTCCGGGCCGGTGTCCGGCCGGTTCTGACGGTAGCGCCTGCGGTGGCGGCGCCGGGGACCGCTCGGCCGGGCTCCGCGGTGGGGCCCGGCCGGGGGCCGGGGACGGTCCTCGGACCGCTCAGGAGACCAGGGCCGCGAGGGCGTCGCCGACCTCGCCGGTGCGGCGCGGGCCGGCGATCTCGCCGCTCGCGCGCCGGCCGAGGTCGGTGGCCACGGCCGCCTGCACGCGGCGGGCCTCGGCGTCCAGGCCGAGGTGCTCCAGCAGCATCCCGACGCTGAGCACGGCCGCCGTCGGGTCCGCCTTCTGCTGACCGGCGATGTCCGGGGCGGAGCCGTGCACCGGCTCGAACATGCTCGGCGCGCTGCGGTCGGGGTTGACGTTGCCGGACGCGGCCAGGCCGATGCCGCCGGTGATCGCGGCGGCGAGATCGGTGAGGATGTCGCCGAAGAGGTTGTCGGTGACGATCACGTCGAAGCGCGAGGGGTCGGTGACGAGGTAGATCGTCGCGGCGTCGACGTGGGCGTAGTCGACGGCGACGTCGGGGAACTGCGCGCCCACGGCCTCCACGGTGCGCCGCCACAGGTGCCCGGCGTGCACCAGCACGTTGTGCTTGTGCACCAGGGTGAGCTTCTTGCGCGGGCGCGCGGCGGCGCGGCGGAAGGCGTCGCGCACGACCCGCTCCACGCCGAAGGCGGTGTTGACGCTGACCTCGGTGGCGATCTCGGCGGGGGTGCCCACCCGCAGCGCGCCGCCGTTGCCGACGTACGGGCCCTCGGTGCCCTCGCGCACGACGACGAAGTCGACCTCGCCGGGCGCGGCGAGCGGGGTGGCCACGCCCGGGTACAGCACCGACGGGCGCAGGTTGACGTACTGGTCGAGCTCGAAGCGCAGCCGCAGCAGCAGACCGCGCTCCAGCACGCCGCTGGGGACGCCCGGGTCGCCGACGGCGCCCAGCAGGATGGCGTCGTGCTCGCGGATCTCCCCCAGCACCGAGTCCGGCAGCGTCTCCCCGGTGGCGTGCCAGCGGCGCGCGCCCAGGTCGTACTCGGTGGTGGCGACCTTCGTCGCGCCGCCGTCGAGGACGGCGCCGAGCACCTTGAGGGCCTCGGCCGTCACCTCCGTGCCGATGCCGTCGCCCGGGATGACCGCCAGTCGCAGGGTGTCCGCCATGACGGGCGAGCGTACCGCCCGCGCGCAGGGCGGTCCCACCATCCGGGCGCGCGATCCCAGCATCCGGACGGCACCCGGGGCCGCGCCGCCTCCGCCCCCGGTCGCACGGACGGCTCCGCCCCCGGGCCGACGCGACCGGGGCGCCGCCCGTGCCAGGCTCGGGCCGTGCACCGCCTCCACAGCGCGGCAGCGGCCCTCGGCCGGTGGCGCCGGCACGTCCTGGCGGTCGACGCCGCCCTCGCCGCCCCCGTGGTCCTGGCCTGCGCGGTGCTCGACGCCGCCGCCCACGACGGCTCCTACCGCCCGCACACCCTCGTCGTCTCCCTCGGGCTGACCGTGCCGCTGGCGTGGCGGCGCGCGGCGCCCGTGGTCAGCGCCGCCGTCATCGCGACCTTCGCGCTCTACCAGGTCTGGGGGCTGTACACCGCGCTCGTCAGCGACGTCGCGGTCCTGCTGTCCGTCTACGCCCTCGCCGCGTTCGCACCCCGCTGGGCCGCGCTGGCCGGCCTGACCCTCGCCGTCGGCGGGGCGTCGCTGGCCGGCTGGGCGTTCTTCGGGCCGGACGGCGGGGGGGACCCGTACCAGGCGCTCACCGCCGGGGTGGTCATGACGGTGCTGGCCCTCACCGGCGGCACCCTCGGCTGGGCGCGGCGGCAGCGCGCGGAGCCGCTGCGCCGGCTCGGGCGGCGGCCGGCACCCGACCGCGGCGAGGTCGACTCCCTCGTGGCGGCGCTCACCGCCTGGCCGCGCGCCCACCCGTTCGCCGTCGACGCCGCCGGCGCCGGCCTGCTCGCCCTCGTCACGACGCTGCCCACCCTCGGCACCTCCCTCACGGGCACCGCCCTCGGGCTCGCCCTCGTGGTGCCCCTGGCCTGGCGGCGCACCGCCACCGCCCCCGCCGCGGCCGTCACCGCGGCCGCGGCGCTGGCCCAGCTCGCGCTGTCGGCGGAGTTCCTCGCCGCCGACGTCGCCGTGCTGTTCACCGTCTACGCCCTGGCCGCGCACGCCCCCCGCTGGGCCCGCCGCGGCGGGCTGGTCCTCGCCCTGCTCGGCGCCCCCGCGGCCGCCCTGCGCTACTGGAGCAGCACCGGGGCGGCCAACACGGCGGCGGCCACCGCCTTCATGGCCGTGCTCGTCGTCGCCGCCCACGCCCTCGGCGTCGTGCGCCGCGCCCGCGACCAGCACGTCGAGCAGCTCGCCGAGCGGGCCAGGCTGCTGGAGCTGGAACGCGCCAACGAGGCCCGCCTCGCGGCCACCACCGAGCGCCAGCGCATCGCCCGGGAGATGCACGACGTCGTCGCCCACTCCCTGTCGGTGATCATCGCGCAGGCCGACGGGGGGCGCTATGCCGCCCGCAGCGACCCCGCCGCCGCCGTGGCGGCCCTGGACACCATCGCCGGCACCGGCCGGCAGGCCCTCACCGACATGCGCGCCCTGCTCGGCGTGCTGCGCCAGCAGCCCGGCAGCGAGCTGCTCCCCCAGCCCGACGCCGACCGGCTGCCCGAGCTCGTGGAGTCGGTGCGCCGCTCCGGCCTCGACGTGCGCCTCGACGCCACCGGCACCCCCCGACCGCTGCCCGCCGGCACCGGGCTGGCCGCCTACCGGATCGTGCAGGAGTCGCTGACCAACGTCCTCAAGCACTCCGGCCCCGCCAGCCGCGCCGTCGTCGCGGTGCGCTGGGACCCGGACCGGCTGCGGCTGGAGGTCACCGACGACGGGCGCGGCGCCGCCGCGCTGACGTCCGACCGCGGCCCCGGCCAGGGCATCGTCGGCATGCGCGAGCGCGCCGCGCTGCACGGGGGCACCCTGCGCGCCGGCCCCCTCGACGGCGGCGGCTTCGGGGTGAGCGCCGAGCTGCCCTACCCTCGCGGCTCGTGACCGATCCCACCGCCGGTCCCGCCGCCGGCCCCGAGCCCGTGCGCGTCGTCCTCGTCGACGACCAGCAGCTGGTGCGCGCCGGCTTCCGCATGGTCATCGACTCCCAGCCGGACCTGCAGGTCGTCGGCGAGGCCTCCGACGGGTCCGAGGCGGTGCGGCTGCTGGCGGGCACCGCCGCGGACGTCGTGCTCATGGACGTGCGGATGCCCGTCCTCGACGGCATCGAGGCCACCCGCCGCATCCTCGCCGCCGCCGGCACCTCCGGCGCCCCACCGCGCGTGGTGGTCCTGACGACGTTCGACCTCGACGAGTACGTCGTGGCCGCCATCGCCGCCGGCGCCAGCGGCTTCCTGCTCAAGGACGCCCCGCCGGAGGAGATGCTCGCCGCCGTCCGCACCGTGCACGCCGGCGACGCGGTCATCGCCGCCAGCTCCACCCGGCGCCTGCTGCAGCACGTCGGTCCGCTGCTGCGCGCCGGGGCCGGCTCCGCCGGCACCCCGACCCGGCTGCCGGCCGACCTCACCCCCCGGGAGCTGGAGGTGCTCGTGCTCATGGCCCACGGGCTGAGCAACACCGAGATCGCCGAGCGGTTCGTGGTCTCCGAGGCGACCGTGAAGACCCACGTGGGGCGGGTGCTCGCCAAGACCGCCAGCCGCGACCGGGTGCAGGCGGTCGTGCTCGCCTACGCCGCCGGCCTCGTGCAGCCCGGCGACGTGCTGCGCGAGGCCGGCTGAGCGAGGACCCGGGCGGCTCCGGGCGGGTCGGGTGGCCGCCGGTGCCTCCCGGCGGGTGAGGTGGCCGCCGCGGGGCTCAAGCCCGCGGCCCCGCGGCCGATCGACCCATCGTGCCGGAGCAGCGAACCGCCTCCGCGCACGGCTCCCGCCCGCGCCGGACGAGCCGTGCGCGCTCGTCCCGAGCCCGCGACCGGCGCCCGGACGGCGCCGCGGCCTGGACGTACCTGTCCGCCGCCGCCCCCGCGCTCCTGGCGGGGCACTGGCTCACCGCCCACCCCCTCGACGGTGCCGTCGGCGCGCTCGCCGGCGCCGCGCTCGCCGTCACGGCCGCCGTCCTGCAGCTGCACGCCGAGCTCGGCCTGGCGCGAGCGCAGCTGCACGTGCACACCCTCGGCGTCCAGCTCG